>NZ_JBEWSZ010000006.1 GCF_040537815.1 Mesorhizobium shangrilense | reverse complement strand
TAGCGGACGGAGTGGGGGCCTCATAGGGCGAAGCCCTTCCTTGAACAATCAATCTGAAATATGGCCGGCGCATTTCCCCCGCTCCGTCTCGGTTTCGCCGAGCCACCTCTCCGCCACTCCGGTAGGGGCGAGGACCCAAGGGTAACGAGGGGCGGCGCGACGCTTGTCATTTGCATGAGAATTCGAAACATGCAGACATGGCGCCGACACGGGCGGGGCGGGTGCCAGGGGAAATCATCATGGCGGTAGAGACAGTGCAGCGGGCGTCGGGACGCGGCATCTGGGGGTGGATGTTCTTCGACTGGGCGGCGCAGCCGTTCTTCACGGTCGTCACCACCTTCATCTTTGGGCCCTATTTCGTCTCGCGCATGGCGGGCGATCCCGTCACGGGCCAGGCGGCCTGGGGTTACGGCATCGCCGCCGCTGGCCTGGTCATCGCCGTGCTGTCGCCGATCCTCGGTTCGATCGCCGACCAGACCGGGCCGCGCAAGCCATGGATCGCGTTCTTCGCCGCGATCAAGATCACCTGCCTGTGCCTGCTGTGGCTTGCCGCGCCAGGCTCGAACCTGTTCCTGGTCGTGCTGTTCTTCTCGCTGGCCTCGGTCGCCGCCGAATTCTCGACCGTGTTCAACGATTCGATGATGCCGCGCCTGGTACCGAAGAGCGAGATCGGCCGCATTTCCAACACCGCCTGGGGCCTCGGCTACCTCGGCGGCATGATCGCGCTGATCTTCGTCGTCACCTGCCTGGCCGGCTCGCCGGAGACGGGCAAGACGATCATCGGTATCACCCCGTTTTTTGGCTTGGATCCAAAGCTCGGCGAGGACGCGCGGGCGACCGGACCATTGTCTGCGGCATGGTATTTCCTGTTCATCCTGCCGATGTTCTTCTTCACGCCCGACGCCATTAAAGGCATCCCCATTCGGCCGGCGGTGCGCGAGGGCCTGTCGGAACTCAAGTCGACGCTCGGCGAAGTGCGCCGTCGCGTCGGGATCTTCCGCTTCCTCGTCGCCCGCATGATCTATCAGGACGGGGTCAACGCGCTGCTTGGTCTGGGCGGTCTGTTCGCGGCGGCGATGTTCCACTGGTCGATCACCGAAATCGGCCTGTTCGGCATTATCCTGAACGTCATTGCGATTTTCGGCTGCCTGGCCGCCAGCCGGCTCGACACCGCGCTCGGCTCGAAAGTGGTGGTGATGATCGCATTGGTGCTGTTGAGCATCGCCACGGTCGGCATCGTCTCGACCGGGCCGGGCTATACGCTGTTCGGCGCCCTGCCGCTTCCTGTCAGCGATTCAGGCGGGCTGTTCGCCACCGCGGCCGAGAAAGCTTACATCCTCTACGGCTTGCTGATCGGCATTGCCTTCGGGCCGGTACAGGCGTCGTCGCGGTCCTACATGGCGCGCAGCGTCACCGCCGCCGAATCGGGCCGCTACTTCGGCATCTACGCGCTGGCTGGAAGGGCGACGAGTTTTCTGGCGCCGTTCATGGTGGCGACGATCACCGCCGTCAGCGGTTCGCCCCGGCTCGGCATGGCAGTCATCATCCTGTTCCTGGTTGGCGGCATGGCCATATTGGCCGGAACGCCGTATCCGGCTGACAAGCCGACGGAACAGTAGCGCTTCTTCCCTCTCCACAGAGGGAGAAGGAAGAGCAGCGCCTTAATGCCTAAAATGCCTCACACCGGTGAACACCATGGCGATGCCATGCGCGTCGGCGGCGGCGATGACGTCGTCGTCGCGCATCGAGCCGCCTGGCTGGATGACGGCGGTGGCGCCGGCTTCGATCGCCGACAGGAGACCGTCGGCAAAGGGGAAGAAGGCGTCGGACGCGACGACCGAGCCTCTGGTCAGCGGTTCAGCCAGCCCCGCTGCTTCAGCGGCATCGAGCGCCTTGCGCGCGGCGATGCGCGAGGAATCGACGCGGCTCATCTGGCCGGCGCCGATGCCGACCGTGGCGCCATCCTTCACGTAGACGATGGCATTGGACTTGACGTGCTTGGCGATGCGGAAGGCGAACTTCAGGTCGGCCATCTCAGCCGGCGTCGGGGCACGTTTGGTCACCACCTTCAGCTCGAGGTCGTCGACGACCGCATTGTCGCGGCCCTGGACGAGCAGGCCGCCGGCGACGGATTTGACCGTCGTGCCGGGCGTGCGTGGGTCGGGCAGGCCGCCGGCGACCAAAAGGCGCAGGTTCTTCTTGGCAGCGACGATCGCCGCTGCCTCGTCGGTCGCCTCGGGCGCGATGATCACTTCGGTGAAGGTCTTCACGATCTCCTCGGCCGCCTCGGCATCGAGGACGCGGTTGACCGCGACGATGCCGCCGAAGGCCGAGACCGGGTCGCAGGCCAGCGCCTTGGCATAGGCGTCCTTCAGCGATACGCCCTCGGCGACGCCGCACGGATTGGCATGCTTGATGATGGCGACGGCTGCCGAGCGGGCGGGGTCGAACTCGCCGACCAGTTCGAAGGCAGCGTCGGTGTCGTTGATGTTGTTGTAGGACAGCTGCTTGCCCTGCAGCTGGCGCGCCGTGGCGACGCCCGGCCGCTTGTCGCCGTTGACGTAGAAGCCGGCGTTCTGGTGCGGGTTCTCGCCATAGCGCATCACCGACTCCAGCCTGCCGCCGAAGGCACGCCATGTCGGATGCTCGATCTCCAGGGCCTCGGCGAACCAGCCGGAAATCGCCGCGTCATAGGTGGCGGTGCGGGCAAAGGCCTTGGCTGCCAGCTTCTTGCGGAAATCCAGCGACAGCGAGCCGAAATTCATCTCCAGCGCGTTGAGCACCGAAGCATAGTCGCCGGGGTCGGTGACGACAGCGACATAGGCGTGGTTCTTGGCCGAGGCGCGGATCATCGCCGGGCCGCCAATGTCGATGTTCTCGACGATCGCGGCATAGTCGGCGCCGGAGCGGCGCACTTCCTCGAAGGGGTAGAGATTGCAAACCATAAGATCGATCGGCTCGATGCCGTATTTGTGCATAGCCTCCGCATGCTCCGGGTCGTCGCGCACGCCGAGCAGCGCGCCATGCACCGACGGATGCAGCGTTTTGACGCGGCCATCCATGATCTCGGGAAAGCCGGTCAGTTCGGAAACGTCACGCACGGCCATCCCGGCCTCGGCGATCGCCTTGGCCGTGCCGCCGGTCGAGACCAGCTCGACGCCGGCCGCAGCCAGCGCCCTGGCGAAATCGATGAGGCCGGTCTTGTCGAAAACGGAGAGCAGGGCGCGGCGGACTGGAACGAGGTCGGGCGCGGGAATGTTCTTGGCGGCGACGGCCATGGCTGGCGGCCTTTCAAGGCTGATTTGAAGGGTCCGCGCGCCGTAGCACATGACGCCCGGAAATCAAACCGCAAGCTCCCGCCCGGCCAATAGCGTCAGTTGTTTTCCGGGTGGCCGGCGATGCTGGTGCGCGTCAGCTGCCAATGGACCTCGGAAATGTCCGACGCCTTGAAGGCAAGCACGATCTGGCGGCTGCGGCGCGGGCCGCCAAGGCCGGCGAAATAGATCGATTCCTCCACTTCGGGCGCCACTTCGGTGCAGGTGAACACCCAGCTGTCGGCCGCTTCGGCCGTCAGCACCAGCCGGTCGTGCTCGTCCTGGAACAGATTGATATCGGGATGGATGTGGAAGCGCACCGTGATGAAGTCACGCCCGGTGTTGCGGATCGGCGCACCGCCCGGCCGCTGGAACCGGTCCCTGCCGGTCAGCACATTGCCGTTCGTCGACAATTTCAGCTCACGCTCGTGCAGAAAGCCGAAGCGCTGGGCATAGCCGTCATGGCGGGCGACGAAACCCTGGCTGCCCTTCTGGTCGATACGCTTGCAGGGAACATGCCGCGGGCCGCCGATCAGTGGCGAGCCGAGGAGATCGTTGAGACGCAGGGAATGGCTGAAGCGCGCTGATGATGTGTCGTTGATGGTGGCGGTGGAATGCGCCGCGGTGGCGCGGGCCAGCGGCCGGAATTCGGCGGCGCCATAGGTGTCGATGCCGGCATTGACGATATAGTGCTGGCGCCCCGAAGACAGTTCGAAGGCGAGGCATCCGGCGTGCGCCGCGTTGGAAACGTCGATCGGTGGAGGCAGGCCGGTGTCGGCGATCACCGTGACGCCGCCCATGGATAGTCGCTCGTAGCCGGAATGTGGCGCATGCAGCAGCGGCGCGCCGGCGGTGTCGTCGTGGCGCAGGATGGTGGCGATGCGATCGTGGATGGTCGCGCCCATGCCGTTGAAGCGGGCGAGGCTGCCGTCCTGGTGGCGAAAGAAGCGCAGCGCCGGCAGCATGCGGTCGATGGCGCCCATCAGCGCCGCCGGCGGCGTTTCGGCCTGGTTGGCATAGGTCTGGCGCAGCGGCAGGAGGTCGGCGAGGATTTCCAGGACGGCCATCGGATTGCGGGAGATGTGGCCGCCGTCAGGGAGGATCTGGTGGTCGAGTTCCTCGGCGAGGTTGCGGGTCGCGCCGCGCAATGCCGATGCGGGCGCCGGCAGTGACAAGGCGGCAAAGGCAAGCGCGATGCGGGCGCGCAGCCTGTCCTTGCCATCCGGCATTTCGCGCGCCATCGAGCGCAGGTAACGGATCTGGACGGCCAACGATTTCAGGAAGGCCCGGTAGAACGGATACTCGGCCCCTTGCAGCACCACCGAGGAATGCTGCAGCCAGGCGATGACACGCTTGGCCGTCGTGCCGGGCTCCCAGGCGATACCGGAAATGTGGCCGCCATGCATGGCGATCCAGTCGGATACCAGGGCGCGGGCGTTGGCGGCGGCGAGTTCCGTGCCGGCGGCGCGCATGTGGCGCAGCCAGCGAAAGCCGTGCAGCGTCTTCTGCCAACCATGATTGGGGACGTTGATCTGGAATGGCGATTTGCCGCCGGTCTCGACCAGATGCCCCGACAGCGGGTAACGGCCGTAGTAGATCTCGAGCGCGATCTGCGGATCGGCCAGACGCAGGTCCGGCGGGGCGATCAGCACGCGTTCCGGCGTGCGGCCGGAATAGCGCCAGCGATAGGCAGGCCCGGCACGAAGGCGCCGGCGCGTTTTGCGCCAGAACTCCTTCGCGACAAGCGTCCATAGACGCGTCGTGTTGCCGGCAACAAGTGCCAAAGCCCCTCCTGGTCGTCCACTGCCCCAAGGCAAGTTTATATGATTCAAGAACTTATGCGAAGGCGAATTCCATGGAACGACCCGTTCACCCGGCTTTGAACCGCATCCACCCCAAAAAAGTCTGAAACTCCAACGGCTAGATCGTTGAAGCGCGTCGCATTTGAACGGAGTCCTGCCACGCGCTTCAAGTTTTTGTTTTATGCATTTCGTTGTCCCAAAACCGCTGCGCACTTTTGGGCGACATGCACTAGACCCTGCGCATGCGGGCGGCGAAGAAGCCATCCAGGCCGGAGCGTTCCGGCGACCCCATGTCCAGGTCGGCGGGCGTGGTGCGCAGTGTACCCCGCGCCGTCAGGAATGGATCGATGCCGGCGATCTCTCCCGCATGAATCGGATCGTCGATGACGCCAGGGGTCTCGGCGAGAAAGGCGCGATGCAGGTCTTCGCCTTCCAGCGGGTCGAGCGAGCAGTTGGAAAACACGATCCGGCCGCCCGGCTTGACCAGCGTGGCGGCGCGGGCGAGCATCCTGCGCTGCAGGTCGGCGAGCTTTTCGACATCGGCCGCGGTCTTCGTCCAGGGCACGTCGGGATGTCGCCGCACCGTGCCGGTCGAGGAACATGGCGCGTCGAGAAGAACCGCGTCGAACAGCTCCTTTGGCTCGTATTTGGTGAGGTCGGCTTGCACGGTCTCCGCCGACAGGCCAAGGCGCTCGAGGTTCTGCGACAGACGCGCCAGCCGGTTCTTGGACGTGTCGACCGCGGTGACCCTGGCGCCGGCAACAATCAGCTGGGCGGTCTTGCCGCCGGGCGCCGCACAGAGATCGGCAACGCGAAGCCCACTGACATCGCCGAACAGCCTGGCCGGAAAGCTGGCCGCCGCATCCTGAACCCACCAGGCACCGTCCGCAAAGCCGGGCAGATCCGGGACGGATGCACTGAGCTTTTCCACCCGCACCGTGCCGGTCGGCAAGACGATGCCGCCGAGCCGTTCGGCCCATGCAGCGGGGTCGGCCTTGACCGAAAAATCAACCGGCGCCTCGTGGCGATGGGCGGTAAGGATTTCCTTGGCCTTGGCCGCGCCATAAGCGGCCTTCAAACGGTCGGAGAACCATTTCGGGGCCTCGTCCGTAGCGGCGAGTGCCGCCGGCAGTTCGGTGTCCTTGGCGCGCGCCAGCGTGCGCAACACGCCGTTGACCAGGCCCGAAAAACGCTGCGTGCGTGGATCGGACTTGGCATGGGTCACGGCAAGGTCGACGGCGGCACTGTCGGGAATGTCGAGGAACAGGATCTGCGCAGCGGCCACATGCAGTATGTGCGACAAAGCGGTGGCGTTGGGCGGCAGCGGCTTTTCCAGGCGGCGGGCGAGCAGCCCGGTAATGGTCATGCGATAGCGCAATGCGGTGACCAGGATGGCGCGCACCAGGCCACGGTCGCGCAGGTCGAGTGCTTTGTATTGCGGATGGCCGTTCTCGTGATCGGTCAACCCGTCCAGAGGCGTCCTGGCGTCGATGACGGCGGCAAGCAAGCGCGCCGCCGCCTTTCGGGCGGCGAGGCCGGCGACGTCACCGCCTGAACTGTCTTCATGATTGCCTGAAATTGCCGGGCGAGGCTTTGCCTGGCTCACGACCACGGACCTTTGGGTCCGGTCGGGTTGCGTCCCCACGGATTGGATTTCGGCCTGGCCGGCTCGGCCGGCGTTTGTGGCTGCGCAGGCCTGTCCCACGGACTGGACGGCTGCTGTTCGTCAGCCTGTCGCGGCGCCGATGCCCTTCCTTGCGTGCGGGTCGTCCCGGATGGGCTGCCGGCACCAGGCATCTCGCGTGCCATCGCCTGCAAGGCGGCGATGCGGTTCTCGGTGCTCGGGTGGGTCGAAAACAGATTGTCCATGCGCTCGCCGGAAAGGGGATTGATGATGAAGAGGTGGGCGGTCGCCGGATTGCGTTCCGCATCGGGGTTGCGGATGCGTTCGGCGCCGCGGGCGATCTTGTCAAGCGCCGATGCCAGCCACAGCGGGTGTCCACAGATTTCGGCGCCGCGCCGGTCTGCCTCGTATTCGCGGGTCCGGCTGACCGCCATCTGCACGACCATCGCGGCGAAGGGCGCCACGATCATAGCGACGAGCACGCCGACAAAGCCGAACGGGCTGTTGTTGTTGCGGCTGCCGCCGAAGAAGAAGGCGAAATTGCCGAGCATCGAGATGGCGCCGGCAAAGGTCGCGACGATGGTCATGGTCAGCGTGTCGCGATGCTGCACATGGGCGAGTTCATGCGCCATGACGGCCGCGACCTCTTCATGGGTCAGCGCCTGCAGGAGGCCGGTGGAGGCGGCGACCGCGGCATTCTGCGGATTGCGGCCGGTGGCGAAGGCATTCGGCTGCGGATTGTCGATCAGATAGGTCCTGGGCATCGGCAGGCCGGCGCGTTGCGCAAGCCCTTGCACGATGGCGTAGTATTCGGGCGCGTTCTTTTCGTCGACCTCGATGGCGTGGTTCATCGACAGCACCATCTTGTCGGCGTTCCAGTAGCTGAACAGATTGGTGCCGGCGGCGATGACCAGTGCGATCATCATGCCGCCTGTTCCGCCGATCAGAAAGCCTACTCCCATGAACAGCGCGGTCATGGCGGCCAGAAGCATGGCGGTGCGAAGTGTGTTCATCGTCTGCTCCTCCGCGGATGGTGATGAAAAGGGGTCGATCCTCGTGGGGTCATCGCTATATGATGGGAAAGGCCTGTCCCTGTTTCAATCCGCTGGAAATATCGCATGAACGACGAAACCAGTAAAACGCCCGCCGGCACGGATGACGCGCCGCCAAAAGAACTGACGCCCGCCGCCCGCCGCGCACTGGCGGAAGCCGAGGCACGGCGGCAAGACTATCGCCAGAAGGAAGCCGCGCTGCCCCGCGAGATCGGCGGCCGTGGCGGCAAGGAACCCGGCCGCTACGGCGACTGGGAGGTCAAGGGCCTGACCAGCGATTTCTAGGAAGCCGCCGCGGCTTGCGTCTGCTCCACGCCGATGCGGCCCTGAGCGTCCGTGACCGCCCTCAGACCGTCATAGTCGAAGATGGTGGCGTGCGCTGTTGCCATCGGGTGCTGATGTGTCGCGGTGACGACGAGCACCGTGGCTCCGGCAGCCTCGCCCGCCTGGATGCCGGGCGTCGCATCCTCGAACACAAGGCAGTCGCTGGCATCGAAGTCGAGCCGCTCGGCTCCCAACCGGAAACAATCGGGAGCCGGCTTGCCGTGCGCTACGTCCTCGGCCGTGACAAGGGTGGCGGGAACGGGAATGCCCGCGGCCTCGATCCGCCTCAGCGCCAGCTCACGCGGTGATGACGTCACAATGGCCCACCGCTTTGGCGGCAGTGAGTGCAGGAAGGCAGCTGCGCCGGCAAGTGCTTGGATTCCCGCTACGTCGGCGATTTCATCGCGGGTAATCTGCTCCGCTTCGCGCTGGGGGTCGACGCCTGGGAGGGCCAGCCTGCGAACGGTTTCGATCGCCCTCCTGCCGTGCATCGTCGGCAGGAAAGTCGCCACGTCCAGCCCATGCCGTGTCGCCCAGGCGCTCCACACCCGCTCCGCCGCGGCGGTCGAATTGAGCAGCGTACCGTCCATGTCGAACAGGAAGGCGGCGAATTTCTTGCCTGCTAGCATTGGTTTCCTTGATGGCTGTTCACGTAGGTATCGATTCCGGCCAACCGTATCGGTGCGGTGATGGATTTGAAAGACGCCGGGCGTTTTTCGCCTGCACTCAGGGAACCATGCCCGGCCTATCGCGTTTCAACGGTTCTGACTTTCATGACGATTGAAGGGGACCTTCGATGCTGATCCGGCTCGGCTACGAAATCGCCATTGAATGCACACAGGCCACACCCGTCGTTTCACTGCTCGAGATCCACAGGGATCGCCAGGCCACCATCAAGCGGCAGACACGCGTGCTGACGTCGCCTTCCGTGCACACGCGCCTTTATCATGACCTTCACGGCAATGCCTGCCGGCGCTTCACGGCGCCTCCTGGCGGCTTTCGCATTCTCTATGACGCAGTCGTCGAGGATAGCGGGCAGACGGATGAGGTCAACACGCTGGCCAGGGAAGTGCCGGTCGCGGAACTGCCGGACGAGGTGCTCGGCTATCTGCTTGGCAGCCGCTATTGCGAGACCGACCATCTCAGCGGACTGGCCTGGCAGCTTTTCGGCCATGTCCCGGCGGGCTGGGCGCGCGTCCAGGCGATCGTCGACTATGTCCACAATCGCCTTTCGTTCGGCTATGGCTATGCGCGGCCGACCCGAACGGCGGCGCAGGCACATGAGGAGCGGGTTGGCGTCTGCCGCGATTTCGCGCATCTGGCGATCACGCTTTGCCGCTGCATGAACATTCCGGCCCGCTATGTGAATGGCTATCTCGGCGATATCGGCGTGCCGATCGATCCGGCGCCGATGGATTTCTCGGCCTGGCTGGAAGTGTTCCTCGACGGCAAATGGTACACGTTCGACGCCCGTCACAACACGCCGAGGATCGGCCGCGTCGTCATCGCGCGCGGCCGCGACGCCACCGACGTGCCGTTGCTTCACAGTTTCGGCCCGCATCGGCTCAGCCTGTTCAAGGTCTGGACCTACGAGCAGGAAGGCAATCTGTTCAATCCGCCCTATCATGCTGTCGACAGGACAGTCAGCGCACACATGCTAGCATAGAGCCTGAGCAGATCTCTGGACAAACGGGGACCGTTTGTCCGAGAAAACCGGTTTCCACTTTTCGGGTTCCTGCTCTGGTCACCGGCAGTGCCTCGCTGCCGGTGGTCCGCTCTGGCACAGTCCGGCTGTGCCGCCGCGGGACGCGTTCCAGACGGCTCCTTCAGGGTGGGCCAGATCGTGGTAAGCGCCCGGTAAACGGCGCGAAGAGTCGGTGGTCGCGTTTACGTATTGTTGACCTTGTCTTCCTGACAAAACCCAACAAAAACAATAAGTTTGTGCCGCCTTCCTTGCTTTCGGGCGATTGGCGGCGTCATCCGGCTGGAATCCTGCATCGAACCTTCCCGGCGACGAGGCCGAGGCGAGGAGAGGCAATAGGATGCGGAATTACGGGGGTCTTGTTCACGCGATTGGCGGTTTCGCCAGGGATCGCGGTGGAAATTTCGCAGTCCTGTTTGGCCTTACCGCCTCGGTCTTGGCGCTGGCCGTCGGCTTCTCGGTCAACCTGTCCCAGATCTACAATGCCAAGTCGAGCCTGCAGGGCGTGGTCGATGCCGCCGTCACCTCGACGGCGCGCGACCTGACGACCGGCGTCATCAAGGAGGCCAATGCGAACGCGTCGGTGCAGGCGTTTCTCGATGCCAACAACACGGCGGGAATCCTGCAGGCCAACCAGATCGTCCTCGACAAATTGACGGTCGATCCGATCGCCAAGACGGTGCAGGCGGACGTCCATGTCAATGTCGCGTTCTATTTCCCGCTGTTCAGCGTCGGCAACATGCAACGCGTGCCTGTCTCGACCACGGCCGTCTATTCGGACAAGTCGATCGAAGTGGCAATGATGCTTGACGTGACAGGATCGATGGCCGGCCAGAAAATCAAGGATCTCAAGGCAGCGGCGAGCAATGCGGTGGACACATTCCTCACCGGGCAGGATCTGTCCAAGCCTCGGGTGCGCGTGTCCATTGTGCCCTATGCCAATTCGGTGAATGCCGGCACGCTTGCCGCCAGCACTGTCTATGTCGAAACCTCCGCCAGCCAGCGCAAACAGGCGCCGGGCAACAGCGACCCGCAATATGTCTCGGCGCCGAAAAACGCGGGCACTTGCGCAACCGAGCGCAAGGGGGTCGATCAATATACGGACGCCGGCCCCGGCTCCAGCATGGTCAACAGCGATTTTCTGCTGCCGACCTTCGCAAGCAACACCAGCACGAAAGCCTGCCCGGACGCAACGCTGATGCCGCTGACGGCCGATGCCACGGCGCTCAAGAATGTGATCAAGACCTTTGTCGCGTCCGGCGGCACCGCCGGCCATATCGGCGTGCAATGGGCCTGGTACATGCTTTCGGAAAACTGGGGTAGCGTGATGAAGGCCTCGGAACGGCCGGCCAAGATGGATCCCAAGAAGGTCGCCAAATATGCGATCCTGATGACCGACGGCGAGTTCAACCTGTCCTATTTCGATGCCAGCACCGTCAACCAGGTGTACAATGACGCCGGCAAGGAGCCGACCCGCACGGCGGCGAAGAAGCTTTGCGCCGCGATGCGCGACAAGGGCATCGAGATCTTCACTATCGGCTTCGACCTCAACGAGGCGAACGCCAAGGCGACCCTGCAGGATTGCGCCAGCCCCGACAGTGGCGGCATCAAGCATTTCTACCAGGCCGCCAACGGCGCCGAACTCGACACCGCGTTCCAGACCATCGCCCGCAACATCGAACGCCTGGCGCTGAGCAAATAGCATCGCGAAAAGGAAAAGGCCGCCGCTTCTTGCGAAGCCGGCGGCCTTCCGTGTTTCCGTCCATGGCGCGGCTCAATGGCGGCGACCCGTGAGGTCACCCGCCGCGCATCTCGCGCCTTAACGGGAAGACTGCTTCCCGAAAGTGCAATCCGCTGAGGCCACGTTCTGGAAAACGAAATCACTCGACATCGGATCACCTCCTTTCGATTTGTTGAACACATACGGATGATGGGGTCTCATCCGGCAAATGGCAAGCCGTCACTCTCAAAAAGCCGGTGGTGTGTCTTTCCGGACAGGCCGACTTGCAGTCCGCGGGCAATCGGACAACATTGGTGCGCTTGACTTCATTGTTGCACTGGCTTT
The DNA here is from genome assembly GCF_040537815.1 of Mesorhizobium shangrilense. Classification (NCBI taxonomy): domain Bacteria; kingdom Pseudomonadati; phylum Pseudomonadota; class Alphaproteobacteria; order Hyphomicrobiales; family Phyllobacteriaceae; genus Mesorhizobium; species Mesorhizobium shangrilense. Next base: position 157,241 of record NZ_JBEWSZ010000006.1, on the reverse strand, counting down.
CGGGGAGGAAGCATGGACGCCACCGACAAGGCCGCGCGGATCGTTCGAACGGTCATTGAAACGCTGAAGCCGGGCTTTGCCGTCAAGCTCTGGACTGGCGAGCGGATCGGCCCCGCCACAGGCCCGGTGCTCACCATCAACGACCAGGATATCGTCTGGCAGATCGTGCGCCGCCCTTCTCTGTCGACCCTGATCGAGATGTGGATTTCCAAGGCGGTCGATGTGGAAGACGGATCGCTGTTCGACTTCTACGCCCTGCCATCGCAGGGCAAGCTCAGGTCGAAGCTCAAGACATTGCCGAAACTGGCGATCCTGCGCGACCTGCCCGCCGTGCTGCTTTCGCGAAAGCAGATGACGGCGCCGGTCGATCTTGCCGGACGAAACCCTTTCGTCAGCGGATCGAGCAAGCAGGCGATCCAGCATCACTACGATATTTCAAACGCCTTCTACCGGCTCTTCCTCGACGAGCGCATGGTCTATAGCTGCGGATACTTCAAGGATTTCGCCAATGACATCGACCAGGCGCAGGCCGACAAGCTCGACCATATCTGCCGCAAGCTGCGGCTGAAGCCGGGTGAGCGGCTGCTCGACATCGGCTGCGGCTGGGGGGCGATGCTGATCCATGCCGCGAAGAATTATGGCGTCACCGGCCACGGCGTCTCGCTGTCGGAGGCCCAGACGGAACTCGCCCGCGAGCGCATCCGCGCCGAGGGTCTGGAAGACAAGATCACCATCGAGATACGGTCCTACGCCGAGCTAACCGATACTTTCGACAAGATATCGTCGATCGGCATGTTCGAGCATCTGGGGCTCGCCAACCATGCCACCTACTTCTCCACCGTCCATCGGCTGCTGAAGCCGGGCGGCATCTATCTGCATCATGCCATCACCAGGCGCAGCAAGGGCGACATGAAGAAGACGCTGCGCAAGGGGCCGGAATACAAGGCGCTGATCAAATACATCTTCCCCGGCGGCGAACTCGACACGATCGGCATGACGCTCGGCAATTTCGAAGCGCATGGCTTCCTCGTCTACGATGTCGAGAACCTGCGCGAGCACTACGCCCGCACCTGCAGGCTCTGGGCCCAGCGTCTCCAGGCCCGGTTCGACGAAGCGATCGCCGAGGTTGGCGAAGCCAGGGCGCGGCTCTGGCTGCTCTATCTCACTGGCTGTTCGATCACCTTCGAGCGTGCCTCGGCGCAGATTTTCCAGACTGTCGTGACCAAGCGGGCACGTGGCCCAAGCGGCCTGCCGCCGACGCGGGCGGATCTTTATCGGTAGCTGGCCCTGCTCGGCCCATCGCGCTGGTGGTCAGTATCTGACGTCGGATGCCTCTGTGACAGGCCGATGCGGATGGCGTTGCTGTTTGCACTCGGCGCGTCGAGATGGCGGCCGATTGAGTTTCGCTCGATCAGTCCTGCTTAAATAAGCCTTTTTCGCCTGTTCGGCTGACTGCGGCCCGGCTTCAGATTCCGACGAAGGAGAGGCGCCCCGATGCAGCGTTTGTACAGGCCTTCTGATCCCATATCGAGCAAGGCCACCTGGCATGCGATGCCCAAGCGATTGTCCAGGCTCCTGATTTTCCTGGTGACAGGCCTGTTGTCGGCTTGGCCGCTCTTCGCCGCCACACAGCAGATGGGACCCGCAACCTGGTTCAATCCCAATCAACCCTGGGGAGAGCGCCGACCTGTAACCGCCGCGGACCGTGGGTTGATCGCAAGCTATCGCTCCGGACGGAAGAAGCCGGTCATCGATACGAACTTCACAAACCGGGCGGAGTTCCAATCGCAATGGTCGCTGCAATCGGACGACCGTGGAGACCTGCAATCTTGCCGTCAGCCGCGCAACGTTGTGGCGACCCCAACAGGCCTCGAGCTCAGGACGCTGGACGCTGTGAAATGCCATGCGAAATGGTCTACCGGCTTCGCGACCAGCAAATCGAAGCAGTCATACGGATTTTTCGAGGCCAGCATCAAGGTGGCCGACATCGATGGGCTCAACAATGCCTTCTGGCTTGTGAGCGAAGACGCTTTCGAGATCGACATTGCGGAGGTGCACTTCCCCAACGATCTGCATATGACCCTTCACAACTGGGTCACCACCGCCGGCACCGGAGTTGGATTCGACAGCAAGTTCAGCGGCGACCTGTCGAAGGGATTTCACGACTACGGCGTCCTCTGGACACCGACGGACATCGTCTTCGAGGTCGATGGCGAACCGGTCGCGGCGATTGCGACCCATGGCGCGATCAAGAAGCCGGTGGATATCCGCTTTTCAACCGCCCTGGCCTTCTTTGCCGGCAAAATTCCCGATAAACCCGCCGGCCACGCCATGGTTGTCAGGTCCCTGCGCGTCTACCCGCTGTAAGGCAAGGCGGCAGCTCGGGAGGTTGTTGGATCGTTGACGCTCACCTGAGGTGGCAAGGTCAGGGCTCTGACGGCCGCATCAATCCACCTAGACGAACCGCATCGCCGCGCCGACCGCTACTGGCGCGGGCTGGTCGACCGTACAGTAGACGCCCAGATTGTGCGCGTTGTGGCGAACAAGGTTGCGCAGGATCGCCGGATCGTTGTCGAAACCGTCCTGGCCGATAATGGTGAAGCCGCATCGGCGGCAGGGTTCGGAAATCGTCAGCAACAGGTCGCCGATGGCCAGTTTACGGCCGATCCACTCCGTCTCGGGAAAGGACCCTTCGACGGCGGCCATGTCGACGACGATGTTGGGCCGGAAACGGCGTGGGTCGGCCACACCCTCGGGATGCAGCGCCTTCAGTCGCGCCAGCGACGCCGTGGTCAGGAGATGAATGGGCGCCTTGCGATAGCGTTCCTCGGTGAGCGGGCCTGAATAGTCGGGCGTCGCATCCTCCCGGCGAAACGGCCGGATCGAAGCCTCGAAGCCGAGATAGGCTGATACGGCACGGTCGCTTTCGGCCCCAGGTGCGGCCAGCCAGCCACTGTCCGGCGTCGCGATCTCCAGTTGCCGGGTTTCCGACAGCCGGGTCCGGATGCGCGGCACCTTGTGCCATTTCTCGGCGCGATCCGGCCGGGCGATCTCATTGTCCGATGCATCGACAAGGCCGAACATCCGGTCGCCGGCGATGGTTTCCGGGCCGACCGAAATCGAGTCCAGGCGTTCCCCGGCAAGCGAACTCGCCGGATACCGCCAAAGCTCGGTCACTGCGCCCAGTGCGGCCACGGTTCGTGTCAGCCCTTCTTGTTTTGCCGGTTGGCGACCAGGTCGTCGACGACAGCCGGATCGGCAAGCGTCGAGGTGTCGCCAAGGGCGGCAAAATCATCCTCGGCGATCTTGCGCAGGATACGGCGCATGATCTTGCCCGAGCGCGTCTTGGGCAGGCCCGGCGCGAACTGGATCTTGTCGGGCGAAGCGATGGCGCCGATCTCCTTGCGGACATGGGCGACAAGGTCCTTGCGCAGCTCCTCGGTCGGCTCGACACCTCTCATCAAGGTGACATAGCTGTAGATGCCCTGGCCCTTGATATCATGGGGATAACCGACCACGGCGGCCTCGGAAACCTTGTCATGGCTGACCAGCGCCGATTCGACCTCCGCCGTGCCCATGCGGTGGCCGGAGACGTTGATGACATCGTCGACGCGGCCGGTGATCCAGTAGTAGCCATCGGCGTCGCGGCGGCAGCCGTCGCCGGTGAAGTACTTGCCCTTGTAGGTCAAGAAATAGGTCTGGATGAAGCGATCATGGTCGCCATAGACGGTGCGCATCTGGCCAGGCCAGGAATCGGTGATGCAGAGATTGCCGTCGGCGGCGCCCTCCAGCACCTTGCCCTCGCCGTCGACCAGTTGCGGCTTGATGCCGAAGAAGGGCCGCGTCGCCGAGCCGGCCTTGAGGTCGGTGGCGCCCGGCAGCGGGGTAATCAGGATGCCGCCGGTCTCGGTCTGCCACCAGGTGTCGACGATCGGCACCTTGCCGTTGCCGACGACGTTGAAATACCACTCCCAGGCTTCCGGGTTGATCGGCTCGCCGACCGAGCCCAGCACGCGCAGCGATTTGCGCGAAGTCTTCGTCACATGGGCGTCACCGGCGCCCATCAGCGCGCGCAAGGCGGTCGGCGCGGTGTAGAAGATGTTGACCTTGTGCTTGTCGATGACTTCCCAGAAGCGTGACTGCGACGGATAGTTCGGCACGCCTTCGAACATCAGCGTGGTGGCGCCGTTGGCGAGCGGGCCGTAGACGATGTAGCTGTGGCCGGTAACCCAGCCGACATCGGCGGTGCACCAGTAGATGTCGCCGTCATGGTAGTCGAAGACATATTGGTGCGTCATCGAGGCGTAGACGAGATAGCCGGCGGTGGTGTGCAGCACGCCCTTCGGCTTGCCCGTCGAGCCCGAGGTGTAGAGGATGAACAGCGGATCCTCGGCCTTCATCTTTTCCGGCTTGCACTCGGCCTTCACCGTCATGACCTCGTCATGGTACCAGACGTCGCGGCCCGGCGCCCAGCCGATCTTGCCGCCGGTGCGGCGCACGACGATGACGTTCTTCACCATCACATGGTGTTTTGCGGCAATGTCGATAGCCTTGTCGGTGTTCTCCTTCAGCGGGATCGGCTTGCCGCCGCGCAGGCCCTCGTCGGCGGTGATGACGAAGGTCGATTCGCAGTCGACGATGCGGCCGGCCAGCGCATCCGGCGAAAAGCCGCCGAAGACGATCGAATGGATGGCGCCGATACGCGTGCAGGCCAGCATCGCATAGGCGGCTTCCGGGATCATTGGCATGTAGATGGTGACGCGGTCGCCCTTCTTGACGCCGTGCTTCTTCATCACATTGGCGAGCCGGCAGACATGCTCGTAAAGCTCGTTGTAGGTGATCTTCTTGTCATCGTAGGGATTGTCGCCTTCCCAGATGATGGCGGTCTGGTCGCCGCGCTTCTTCAGGTGCCGGTCGATGCAATTGTAGGAGACATTGGTCAGCCCATCCTCGAACCATTTGATCGAGACCTTGCCGTCGAAGGAGGTGTTCTTGACCTTGGTGAAGGGCTTGAACCAGTCGATGCGCTTGCCGTGCTTGCCCCAGAACTTGTCCGGTGACTTGACGCTGTCGGCATACCATTTCAGGTAGGTTTCATCATCGATCAGCGCGTTCTTCTTCCACGCCGGCTGGACGCGATGGATCTTTGCCTCGGACATGTCTTCACTTTCCTCCCGAAACCAAACCGCTGGCTTGGAGGCCAGCGGGGATCGCGGCGACGCGGCCGCGAATTCGCGCGCATTATTAACAGTTCCGCGTTGACGGCAATATTAGACATTGGGTTTGGTGGGAGATTGGGGGTTTGCGCGGCGGGATGCCGCACGCCCACCATCGCGCCGCTGTCAGCACTCGGCAAGGCTCGCTGCTAACCGCATGTTTTTGCGGGATAAACCTGACATCGATCACGAAAATATCAATAGACGATTAAGCAATGAAGCGCAGAATCATCGTTGGGAGGAGAAGGAGACTCGAACCCAGAGGACCACAATGCGCGACCACGCCGAAATGGACCTGATGCTCAAGGGCTATGGGCTGACCACGGCCAAGATTCTCTATCACTTCCCTGACCATCCGCACCTGCTGCAAAGCTTCATCTGGCAGGATTACGACATCGCCCCGAAATTTCCGGTGCTGATCAAATTCATCGAGTTCTGGAAGGCCGAGCTCGAGGGCCCGCTGCATTCGGTTGTCTACACCCACCAGAAGCTGATCGCGCCGAACGAATGGCGCAAGGTCGACGGTGAATTCGTGCTGCACTGACGAGCGGCCGCGGACGGTCTGTTTCCATTCTCGTGCGGCGACAGAAAAATGGCTGTCGGCTATGCTTGGCGGGCGGCGCGGCAAGGCAGAATGCCCAACGCGGCGTCCGCGATCGGGAGAACGGACATGACCGCTTTCGACTATGCCGCATTGCTGCTTCGTGTCAGCGTCGGCGGCCTGTTTCTTGCCCATGCCTATCTGAAATACTTCGTCTTCACGCCCAAGGGCACGACCGACTATTTCCAGTCGCTTGGCGTACCCGGCTATTTCGGCTTGATCGCCATCGCCGCCGAAACGGCTGGCGGCCTCGGGCTGATCTTCGGCGTCGCCACACGGCTGGCGGCGATCCTGCTCATTCCCCTGATGGCGGGCACGATCGTGCTCGTTCATGGCAAGAATGGTTTCTGGTTCACCAATGCGGGCGGCGGCTGGGAATATCCGGCGCTGTGGATCGTCTGCCTGATCGTCATCGCCCTGATCGGCAGCGGCCAGGCGGCGCTTTGGCCGATCTGGGGATAGGCGGTCCAAGGCCTGGGTCGCGCGTCACGCGACCCAGGCGAGGAGATGTCAGACGGCCGGCGGGTTGAGCCGTGCGAAGCCTTCTTGGCGGCGATAGGGGAAATAGGGGTAGGGCGCGGTGACTTCGCTCGCCGCGTCCAGCTTCTTGATCTGCTCAGGCGTCAGCGTCCAGCCAACGGCGCCGAGGTTCTGGCGCAACTGCTCCTCGTTGCGGGCGCCGATGATGACGGATGAAACGGTCGGGCGCCGCAGCAGCCAGTTGATGGCGATCTGCGGCACTGTCTTGCCGGTTTCCTCGGCCACCGCGTCGAGTGCATCCATGACCCGGTAGAGATGTTCGTCCTCGACTGGCGGACCGAAGCTCGCGGTGTCGTGCAGCCGGCTCTTTTCCGGTAGCGGCTGGCCGCGACGGATCTTGCCGGTCAGGCGGCCCCAGCCGAGCGGGCTCCACACCAAGGCACCGACGCCCTGGTCGATGCCGAGCGGCATCAGCTCCCACTCATAGTCGCGCCCGACCAACGAATAGTAGACCTGGTGTGCGACATAGCGCGGATAGCCGTGCTTGTCGGCCTCCGCCAGCGACTTCATCACCTGCCAGCCGGAGAAATTGGAGACGCCGACATAGCGCAGCTTTCCGGAGCGGACGAGTTCGTCCAGCGTCGACAGCACCTCCTCGATCGGCGTGCCGGCATCGAAGGCATGCAACTGCAACAGGTCGATGTAGTCGGTGCCGAGGCGTCTCAGCGCATCCTCCACGGCCTTGATCAGCCGCGAACGCGACGAGCCGTAGTCGGCCGGCCCGTCGCCCATCGGCAGCGAGGTCTTGGTCGAGATCAGCACCGCGTCGCGGCGACCCTTGATGGCTTCGCCAAGCACTTCTTCCGATGCGCCGTTCGAATAGACGTCGGCGGTGTCAAAGAGGTTGACACCGGCCTCAAGGCAGATGTCGACCAGCCGCCGCGCTTCCTTGGCATCACTGTTGCCCCAGGCGCCGAACAGCGGGCCGGAGCCGCCGAAGGTTCCCGCGCCGAATGACAGCGCCGGCACTTTCAGGCCGGATGCGCCGAGACGTCGATAGTCCATTTTTTGCTCCTGGTGATGTTGAACGGGGAATGTCGAAAAGCGAATTGGCTTGCGGTCACGACCGGATAGGGGCGGGCGCGCCGAGCGTGGCGGTGCGATCGAGGCGCAGCGCCAGCCCCGCCACGCCCAGCGCCGCGAGCGGCAGGAGAGCCGCGACCCAGGTGAGCGCACCGAGGCCGAGGCCGTGGGCGATGACCGCGCCGCCAAGCCAGGCGCCGGCGGCATTGCCGAGATTGAAGGCGGCGATGTTGAAGGACGAGGCGAGGCTCTGGCCGGCCCCTTGAGCCTTCTCGAGCACCCACATCTGCAGCGGCGCCACGGTGGCGAAGGCAGCAGCACCAAGCAGGCCGACATAGATCACGGCCATGACCTGGCTGTGGATGGCGAAGGTCATGGTTGCGAGCACCACGGCCAGCACGATAAGGCTGCCCAGCACGGCTGGTACCAGCCAGCGATCGGCGACCTTGCCGCCGGCGAGGTTGCCGGCGATGAGACCGCCACCGAAGACGAGCAGGATCGGGGACACCGCCGCTTCCTTGAAGCCGCTGATCTCGGTCAGCAACGGTGCGATGTAGGTGAAGACGGCGAAGACGCCGGCATAGCCGAGCACGGTGGTGGCAAGACCGAGCAGGACCGGCGTGCGGCGCAGCACGGCGAGATCGGCGCGCAGGTCGCTCTTTTCAGAGGCCGTCTGGCTACGTGGCACCAGAGCCGATATGACCGCGAAGGCCGCCAGGCCGACCACGGTTACCGCCCAGAAGGTCGCGCGCCAGCCGAAGGCCTGGCCGAGCCAGGTGCCGAAGGGAACGCCGAGGATGTTGGCGATGGTCAGGCCGGTGAACATGAGCGCGATCGCCGACGCTTTCCTGTTGGGCGCGACCAGGCCCGTGGCGACCACCGAGCCGACGCCGAAGAAGGTACCGTGGGCGAAGGCGGTGATGATTCGGGCGCCCATCAGCGTCCAGTAGTCGGGGGCCAGCGCGCAGGCGAGATTGCCAAGCGTGAAGATCGCCATCAGCGCCAGAAGCACGGTCTTGCGCGGCCAGTTGCCGGTGGCGATGGTCAGCAGCGGCGCGCCGATGACGACGCCCAGCGCATACCCGGAAATCAACTGGCCGGCTGCCGAGATCGAGACGCCGAGATCCTTGCTGACATCAAGCAGCAGACCCATGATGACGAATTCGGTGACGCCGATGCCGAAGGCACCGGCGGCGAGGGCATAAAGAGCAAGAGGCATGGCGATTTCCACTTCAATGGCGAAGAGCGCCGTCCCGCGCCCCGGCCCGAAAGATCGTGTTGCCATGCGCTGTGAACCAGACTTGCCTTGGGAACATTTTCTGTGAAATAGATTCACAGATGGCCAGGCCCGACATCAACCGTTCCGGCGAGATCGAAGTGTTTGTCCGCGTCGTCGAGGCGGGCAGCTTCTCTGCCGCGGCGCGCGCATTGCGGATGACGCCGTCGGCGGTGAGCAAGCTGATCGCGCGGCTGGAAGCCCGACTCGGCGCCCGATTGGTCAGCCGCTCGACGCGCAAGCTGCAACTGACGCCGGAAGGGACGGCGTTTTATGACAATGGGGTGCGCATCCTTGCCGACATGGCTGCGGCCGAGCGTGAGGCGGCCGCGGGTGCGGCGCCGCGTGGACGGTTGCGCGTCAACAGCTACGTGCCCTTTGGAGTGCACAGGCTGATCCCGCTCCTGCCTGATTTCCTCGAACGCTATCCCGAGATTTCGGTTGATCTGGTGCTGACCGACAGTGTCATCGACCTGATGGCGGAACGTGCTGACGTCGCCATCCGTGCCGGGCCACTTGGCGAATCGCGACTGGTGGCGCGCAAGCTCGGGCAAGGCCCGGTCGTCGTGGTCGCTGCGCCCTCCTACCTCGAAAAGCACGGCACACCGCAGACGCCGGCCGATCTCGACAGCCATAATCGCATGGGCTTCGGCTTCGTCAGGCATCTCGACGGCTGGCCGTTCCTCGGCGCGGCCGGTAATGCTGTCATAGTCCCGATCAACGGCAACACGCTGGTCAGCGATGGCGAGGCGATGCGGCTGATGACGCTGGCAGGCGCCGGAATCTCCCGGCTGGCTCGCTGGCATGTGGCCGATGATATTGCGGCCGGTCGGTTGGTGCCGCTGCTGGATGCGTTCAATCCCGGCGACGAGGAGGCCACGCACGCGGTCTATGTCGGCCAGGGCCGGCACCTGCCGGCGCGCGTGCGCGCCTTTCTGGATTTTCTGGTCGAGACTGTACGGCTGACCTGAGATGAGAAGGGTTCTCGGGAGCGGATGGGCTCCCGAGATATCTGAGCTGGCGGGTTCTATGCTTTCGGGGTGAACGGCGCCGGACGCCGGCCCGCCGCCTGACGTTCGAGCATCCATCCGGGATATTCGGCCGGCAGGGCGCTGACCTCGTCGAGACGCACGAGGTCGTCAGTGTCGAGCTTCAACTGGGTGGCAGCAAGGTTCTGCTCGAGTTGTTCCATGCGGCTGGCTCCGATGATCACGCTCATGACGAAGGGCTTCGCCAGCACATAGCCGAGCGCCACCGTGGCGACGCTCACATCGTGCTTTTGCGCGATCTCGCGCATCACCGCGACGGCCGCCCAGGCACGGTCCTCGTTGACCGGTGGGAAGTTGAAGGAAGCGCGGCGGCCTTCGCCATTGCCGGGCGCGCCAGGTCCGTATTTGCCGGACAGCAGGCCGCCCGCCAGCGGCGACCACACCATCAGCCCAAGCTTCTCCTCATTGAGCAGCGGCACGATCTCGCGTTCGAGGTCGCGGCCGGCGATCGAGTAGTAGGACTGGATGGTCTCGAAACGGGCAAAGCCCTTGCGGTCGGCAATGCCGAGCGCCTTGGCGATGCGCCACGCCGCCCAGTTGGAAACGCCGACATAGCGGACCTTGCCGCTGGCAACGAGGTCGTCCAGCGCCCGCAAGGTCTCGTCGATGGGCGTCACCGTGTCGGTGCCGTGGAGCTGGTAGAGGTCGATATGGTCGAGCTGCAGGCGCTCCAGGCTGGCGTCGACCGAATCCATGATGTGGCCGCGCGACGAGCCGCGCTGGTTCGGGCCTTCGCCCATGGCGCCGTGGACCTTGGTAGCGATGACCACGTTCGACCGGGCGACGCCGAGATCCCTGAGCGACTGGCCGAGCAGGCGCTCCGACTCGCCGAAGGAATAGACGTCGGCCGTGTCGAAGAAATTGACGCCGGCGGCAATGGAGCGGGCAACGATCTCGTTGACGCCCTTCTGGTCGAGGCTGGCGATCAGGCCCCATTGGGCGTTCTGGCCTGCGGCGCCGAAGGTCATGGTACCCAGGCAAAGTTCGGATACGAACATACCCGTGTTTCCAAGCTGATTGTAACGCATGGTGGAGGCTCCAGGAGGATTGTGATGACAGAAGGCAAATAGGAACGGTACGTTTCGTTTCCAGTGTTGGCGCAATCAGCATGCCCGACTGGCACAAGTCGCCTCGGCCTATCGACTGCCGAAAATCGCCGAGCCGACCCTAACGCTGGTGGCGCCGAAGGCGATCGCCGTCTCGTAGTCGCCCGACATGCCCATCGACAGTTTCGCGACGCCGGCCTCCCGCGCAAGCTTTTCCAGCAAGGCGAAATGCGGTCCTGGGTTCTCATCCGCCGGCGGGATGCACATCAGGCCTTCTATCGCGAGGCCGTGCACGTCGCGGCAGCGGGCGACGAAGGCGACGGCTTCGCGCGGCTCGATGCCGGCCTTCTGCGGCTCGGAGCCGGTGTTAACCTGGACATAGAGTTTTGGCGCGCGGCCCTGCCGGATGATCTCCTTGGCGAGTTCGGCGGCGATCTTTTCGCGATCAATCGTCTCGATGACATCGAACAGCGCCACCGCTTCCTTCGCCTTGTTCGACTGTAACGGGCCGATCAGATGCAGCTCGATATCCGGGAATGCGTCCTTCAGCTCCGGCCATTTGCCTTGCGCTTCCTGCACGCGGTTCTCGCCGAAGACGCGCTGACCGGCCTCGATCACCGGCTGGATGTCGGCGGCGTCAAAGGTCTTGGAAACCGCGACCAGCGTCACCGCATCGGCTTCGCGAGCCGCCTCGCGCTCGGCGGCGGCGATCCTTGCCTTGACCGCGAAAAACTGCTGAACGGCGTCGCCCATGTCTGAATCCTGCTGTTTTGACCCGCGTTTTTGACCGACGCGATACCCATATGGTTGACGGGTTTGCCAAACCATGGTGAACACCCCAACCACATTCCCTGAACTGCCGAGCTTTCGCCCGCAGTCCGCGATGCTTTTTAAGTGAAAAACGTCCCATGGCAACCGAACGATACAATCCGCGCACATCAGAGCCCAAATGGCAGAAGGCCTGGGACGCCAGGAAGCTGTTCGAGGCGGATAACAACGATCCGCGCCCGAAATACTACGTGCTGGAGATGTTCCCCTATCCGTCTGGGAATATCCATATCGGCCACACCCGCAACTACACGATGGGCGACGTGGTGGCGCGCTACAAGCGGGCCAAGGGGTTCAACGTGCTGCACCCGATGGGCTGGGACGCCTTCGGCATGCCGGCCGAAAATGCCGCCATGCAGAACAAGGTCCATCCCAAGGAATGGACCTACCGGAACATCGCCGCCATGCGCGAGCAGCTCAAGGTCATGGGCCTGTCGCTGGACTGGGCGCGCGAATTCGCCACCTGCGATGTCGAGTATTACCACCGCCAGCAGATGCTGTTCCTCGACTTCGTCGAGAAAGGGCTGGTGACGCGCAAATCCTCCAAGGTCAACTGGGACCCGGAGGACATGACCGTGCTCGCCAACGAGCAGGTCATCGACGGCCGCGGCTGGCGCTCCGGCGCGCTGGTCGAACAGCGTGAGCTGACGCAGTGGTTCTTCAAGATCACCGATTTCGCTGATGACCTGCTGGACTCGCTCGACGGCCTCGACGAATGGCCCGAAAAAGTGAAGCTGATGCAGCAGAACTGGATCGGCCGTTCCGAAGGCTTGCTGGTCCGCTGGCCGCTGGCTTCGGACGTTGCCGGCGAGCACGAGCTGGAGGTCTACACGACAAGGCCCGATACTATTTTCGGCGCCTCGTTCATGGCGATCGCCGCCGATCATCCGCTGGCCAGGAAGGCCGCCGAGAACAATCCGGCGCTGGCAAAGTTCATCGAGGAAGTCCGCCACATGGGCACCTCGGTGGCGGCGCTGGAAACCGCCGAGAAGAAGGGTTTCGATACCGGCATCCGCGTCGTCCATCCGTTCGACGACAGCTGGACGCTGCCTGTCTACGTCGCCAATTTCGTGCTGATGGAATACGGCACCGGCGCCATCTTCGGCTGCCCGGCGCATGACCAGCGCGACCTCGACTTCGCCAACAAATACGGCCTGTCGGTGGTGCCGGTGGTGATGCCGGAGGGCGAGAATCAGGCGACCTTCCAGATCATCGACGTGGCCTATGGCGACGACGGCGCGATGATCAATTCGCGCTTCCTCGACGAGATGAAGCCGAGCCAGGCTTTCGACGAGGTTGCCAGGCTGCTGGAACAGAAGACGATCGGCAACCGGCCGATGGCCGAGCGCAAGGTGAATTTCCGCCTGCGCGACTGGGGCATTTCGCGCCAGCGCTACTGGGGCTGCCCGATCCCGATGATCCATTGCGAGGATTGCGGCGTGGTGCCGGTGCCGAAGGCCGACCTGCCGGTCAAGCTGCCGGATGATGTCGAGTTCGACCGGCCGGGCAATCCGCTCGACCGGCATCCGACATGGCGCCATGTGAAATGTCCGCGGTGCGGTAAGGATGCGCGGCGCGAAACCGACACGATGGACACGTTCGTCGATTCGTCCTGGTATTTCGCCCGCTTCACCGCGCCCTGGGCGCATGAGCCGACCGACCCCAAGGCGGCGAACGAATGGCTGCCGGTCGACCAGTATATCGGCGGCATCGAGCACGCGATCCTGCACCTGCTCTATTCGCGCTTCTTCACCCGTGCCATGCGCGAGACCGGCCATGTCGATCTGGCCGAGCCGTTCAAGGGCCTGTTCACGCAAGGCATGGTCGTGCACGAGACCTACCGGGTCGGAGGCGCATCAAATGGCCGCTGGCTGGCGCCGAGCGAGGTGCGGCTTGAGGACGCGGAGGGCAAGCGCCGCGCCATCGAGATCGCCACCGGCGACGCGGTGGAGATCGGGCCGCTCGAGAAGATGTCGAAGTCGAAGAAGAACACGGTGAGCCCGGAAGAGATCACCGACGGCTACGGCGCCGACACGGCCCGCTGGTTCATGCTGTCGGACTCGCCGCCCGAGCGCGACGTGGAATGGACCGATGACGGTGCCGCCGGCGCGCACCGCTTCATGCAGCGCATCTGGCGCCTGGTGTCGACAGCGGCCGAATCACTTGCCGGAATCCGGCCGGCCGCAGCCAGGGAAGGCGAGGCCGGGGTGGTTTCCAAGGCCGCGCACAAGATGTTGAAAGCTGTCGGCGAGGATATCGAGAAGCTCGCCTTCAACCGTGCCATTGCTCGTGTCTACGAACTGGCCAATGCGCTGACGACACCGCTGAACGAGGTGGCGGAAGGCAAGGCCGATGCGGCGCTGAAAGGTGCCTGCCGCGAGGCGGTGGACATTCTCGTGCACCTGGTCGCGCCGGTCATGCCGCATCTGGCCGAGGAATGCTGGCACACACTTGGCGGCACAGATCTGGTCGCCGAGCGGCCGTGGCCGATCTACGACCCGTCGCTCATTGTCGACAGCGAGATCGTTCTGCCAGTTCAGGTCAACGGCAAGAAGCGTGGGGATTTGACAATTGCCCGCGACGCGGACCAAGGTGCGGTCGAAAAAGCGGTTCTCGCTCTCGACTTCGTGCAGAAAGCGCTCGAAGGTAAGGCACCGCGCAAGGTGATCATCGTCCCGCAGAGGATCGTCAATGTCGTTGCCTGATCCGGAGAAGACGCAAGTGACGCGTTCCCTGCGCCGCATGGCGCTTTTCGGCCTGATCGCCTGCATGGCGCTGGTTTCCGCGTGCACTATTCGCCCGCTCTATTCGAGCGCGCCGCTGAGCCCCGGTTCGCAAGTCGGCCCCACCGCAGAGCTTGCCTCGATCGGCATCAAGCCGGTCAAGACACGCTATGCTCAGCAGATTCGCAACAACCTGGTCTTCGGGCTTGGCGGTGGCCAGGGCGAACCGGCGTCGCCGGTCTATTCGCTCGAACTTGGCGTCACCGAACTCGTCGAATCGGCCGCGACCGTGCAGGTGGCGACGGATGAGGACGAGCCGACCGCGGGCACCGTGACGCTGACGTCCGCCTATACTTTGACCGACGCCAAGACCGGCGCAATCGTCTCCACGGGCAAGCGTGCGATCACGTCGTCCTTCGACCGGCCGCGCCAGGAATTTGCCTCGTACCGGGCGCAGATCGACGCGGAGAATCGCGCAGCGCGCGAACTGGCCGAAGCGCTGCATCTCGCCATTGCTCAGGATCTGGTCAAGCACGGCAAAAAGACCAGTTGAAGCGACACGCTGGTTGCTGAGACGAAAAAAGGCCGATTGCTCGGCCTTTTCCTTGCGGGTCTTCCCCTATCTCAGGCGATCGTCTGGCCGGTCTTTGCCCAGTCGGCAAGGAACTGCTCCAGCCCCTTGTCCGTCAGCGGGTGCTTGACCAGCGCCTTCAGCGTTGCCGCCGGCACGGTCGCGACATCGGCGCCGATCAGCGCCGCCTGCTTGACATGGTTCACGGTGCGCACCGAAGCGACGAGGATCTCGGTCTGGAAATCGTAATTGTCGTAGATCTGCCGGATTTCCTGGATCAGCTCCATGCCGTCGATGCCGGTATCGTCGATGCGGCCGACGAAGGGCGAGATGAAGGACGCGCCGGCCTTGGCCGCCAGCAGCGCCTGGTTGGCCGAGAAGCAGAGCGTGACGTTGACCATGCGGTTCATCTCGGTGCGGATCGTCTTGCAGGCCTTCAGCCCGTCGAGCGTCAACGGCACCTTGATGCAGACATTGTCGGCGATCTTGGCCAGCACCTTGGCCTGCTGCATCATCTCCGAATATTCGGTGGCGGTCACTTCGGCCGAAACCGGGCCCTTGACGATGTCGCAGATCTGCTTGGTGACCTCGGCGATCTTGCCGCCGGATTTCAGGATCAGCGACGGATTGGTGGTGACGCCATCGAGCAGTCCCAGGTCGTTCAGTTCACGGATGTCCTTGACATCGGCGGTGTCGACAAAAAATTTCATGGCGGGTCTCCTGACGATTTCCTCGTGCCAGAATGGCACGTTCAGCGTTGCCCTTTGATCTAGAGCAAAGTCGGGGCAAGGTCACGCATCATGATCGAAGATTCGCCCTTTGCCACGGCCGCTCCCGTGCTCGTCCCCATGCCGGCCGAACGCCCCTATACCTACGCGGTGCCTGAAGGCATGCGCGTCGTGCCGGGCTCGATCGTGCGTGTGCCGCTTGGTCCGCGCCAGGTCGCCGGCATCGTCTGGGACGGTGCGGTTGAGAAGGTCGACGCCAGGAAATTGCGGCCGATCGAGCAGGTCTTCGACTGTCCGCCGATCGACCGTGCCATGCGCCGTTTCGTCGACTGGGTCGCGCAATACACGCTGTCGCCGCCCGGCATGGTGGCGCGCATGCTGCTGCGGGCACCGGAGGCCTTCGATCCCGAGCCCTGGATCGAAGGGCTGCAGCGCACGCTCGCCGATCCCGACCGGATGACCGCCGCAAGGCAGCGTGTGCTGGAGACGGCTGAAGGCGGGCTTGCGTGGACGCGATCGGGCCTGGCACATGCGGCTGGCGTGTCGTCGACCGTGATCGATGGACTGCGTGCGCAAGGTGTCTTCGAGACGGTGATGATCCCGCCACGCCCGGTGGTGGCGGCACCCGATCCGAGCTACGCCGTGCCGGAACTGATGCCCGACCAGAGCGCTGCGGCCGAGATGTTGCGCGCCAATGTCGCGGCCGAAATCTTCAATGTCGCGCTGCTCGACGGCGTGACGGGATCGGGCAAGACGGAAGTCTATTTCGAGGCGGTGGCCGCCGCGCTCGACCGGGGTAGCCAAGTGCTCATCCTGCTGCCGGAAATCGCGCTGACCCATGCCTTTCTTGAACGCTTCCAGCAGCGCTTCGGCGCCAAGCCAGGCGAATGGCATTCAGACCTGCCGCCGAGGATGCGCGAACGGGTCTGGCGGCAGGTGGCGGAAGGCACCGTGCGCGTTGTTGCCGGCGCCCGCTCGGCCCTGTTCCTGCCGTTCAAGGAGCTTGGCCTGATTGTAGTGGATGAGGAGCACGACCCCGCCTACAAGCAGGAGGACCGTGTCTTCTACAATGCGCGCGACATGGCGGTGGTGCGCGGCCACATCGGCGGCTTCCCGGTGGTGCTGGCATCGGCGACGCCATCCGTCGAAAGCCGGGTCAATGCCAGCCAGGGCCGATACAACAGGGCTGTTCTCTCCGCCCGTTTCGCCGAAGCGGCCCTGCCTCACCTGAAGGCGATCGACATGCGCCGCGCGCCACCGGCCCGCGGCGGATTCCTGTCGCCGGTGCTGCTCGACCATGTCAGCCGGACCCTGGACAAGAAGGAACAGTCGCTGCTGTTCCTCAACCGTCGCGGCTATGCGCCGTTGACGCTGTGCCGGGTCTGCGGCCATCGCTTCGGCTGCCCGGTCTGCTCGGCGTGGCTGGTCGAGCACCGCTTTCGCGGCCAGCTCGTCTGTCACCATTGCGGCCACAATGAGCGCCGCCCCGAAGCCTGTCCGGAATGCGGTACGCTCGATCATCTGGTGGCCTGCGGACCGGGCGTCGAGCGGATCGCCGAAGAGGTCGTCACGCATTTCCCGGATGCGCGCACGATCGTCTTGTCGTCCGATATCATGGGCGGCGTGCGGCGCCTCAGGTTGGAGCTCGAAGCCATCGCCAATGGCGAGGCGGACATCGTCATCGGCACGCAACTTGTCGCCAAGGGCCACAACTTCCCCAACATGACGCTGGTCGGCGTCGTCGATGCCGACCTCGGCCTTGCCAATGGCGACCCGCGCGCCGCCGAGCGGACTTTCCAGCTGCTCAGCCAGGTGACAGGCCGCGCCGGCCGTACGGGCAAGAAGAGCCTCGGCTTGCTGCAGACCTTCCAGCCGGACCACCCGGTGATGCGGGCGATCATCTCCGGCGACGCCGAAGCTTTCTACGAGCGCGAGATCGCCGAGCGCGAACGGGCGGTGCTGCCGCCGTTCGGCCGGCTGGCCGGCGTGATCGTGAGTGCCGCGAGCCGCGCCGAGGCTGAAGGCCATGCGCGCGCGCTGCGGCGCACGGCGCCCGAGGCCTCCGACCTGTTCGTGCTGGGCCCGGCGGAGGCGCCGTTGGCATTGCTCGGCGGACGCCATCGCTTTCGCCTGCTGATCCAGGGCGAGCGTCGCGCCGACATGCAAGGCTTCATACGGACGATGCTGGCCAACGGTCCGAAGGCGCGCGGCTCGGTCAGGGTGCAGGTAGACATCGATCCGCAGAGTTTTCTTTGAGATTTGCCGCTCGGTCTGGCGCGCGTCCGTTCCTTCGTTAGAATGCGGGAAATTTCGAAGCAGACGCTTTTCGAGGGGACAAGATGGATTTTACCTTTCCGTGGCCGATGAGCCAGGGCGAGTGGGCGGCATGGTCAAGTGCCGCCGTCACGCTTGTCTTCGGCCTGCTGATGTTCCTGGCGCCGCGCCTTGGGTTCAAGATCATGCGGCTGCAACCCATCCCGGCGAAGCCGGAGGCGATTGCCGAGGGTCGTGCGGCCATGGCAGGTTTTTATCTCGGCGTCGGCATCTGCGCGATATTGCTGGCCCAGCCGCTTATCTACATGACGCTGGGCTTCTGCTGGCTGTTCTCGGCCTTTGGCCGCCTGCTAGGAATGATGTCGGATGGAGCCAACACGCCCTACAACTGGGTTTCGGTGGTGATCGAACTTGCGCTGGCCGTGCCGCCGCTGGCCTTCGCCTTCGGCTTTCTGCCCTGAATCATCGACTAATCAGGGGCTTCCGGTTGAACTGGGTCGCCGGATGCGACAATAGTGCCTAAAACCATGCGGGACGACGCATTGCGGTCTTAAAATGCCTGTGCTAGACGGCAATCGACTTTCGGCCGGGGATAGCGGAAGCCGCGCCTCCGTGCTCGAAAAAATGCAGTAAGGTCAAAGATTTAGCCAGAGTTTTTGCTCGCGCCAATAATCTGCGGCCTGTCAGACAAGAGAAAAGACGGTCCGTGGCTCAAACGTCATCGCCAATCTCAGGTGTTGCAGAACGCTATGCGGGTTCGCTGTTCGAACTCGCCCGGCAGGCAAATTCGATCGCCAAGGTCGAGGCTGACCTCAACAGTTTCGAAGCGATGCTGGAAGGCAGCGCGGACCTTACCCGCCTGATCAACAGCCCGGTGTTCTCCAGCGAGGACCAGGCCAAGGCCATCGCGGCCATTGCCGACAAGGCTGGCATCACCGGCCTCGCCGGTAATTTCCTGCGCGTCGTCGCCCAGAACCGGCGGTTGTTCGCCGTGCCCGGCATGATCAAGGCGTTCCGCCAGATCGCCGCCGAAGCCCGTGGCGAGACCACCGCTGATGTCACGTCGGCACATGAGCTGACGGCGGCCCAGCAAACAGAACTGAAGGCCGCGCTGAAAAGCGTTGCCGGCAAGGACGTGGCGATCACCGTCACCGTCGATCCGTCGCTGCTCGGCGGGCTGGTGGTGAAGATGGGCTCGCGCCAGATCGACACGTCACTCAAAACCAAACTCAATTCGCTCAAGCTTGCACTGAAAGAGGTCGGCTGATGGACATCCGCGCCGCGGAAATTTCCGCAATTCTGAAAGACCAGATCAAGAATTTCGGCAAGGAGGCTGAAGTCTCCGAAGTCGGTCAGGTGCTGTCCGTCGGTGACGGTATCGCCCGCGTCTACGGCCTCGACAATGTCCAGGCCGGCGAAATGGTCGAGTTCCCCGGTGGCATCCGCGGCATGGCGCTCAACCTCGAAGCCGACAATGTCGGCGTCGTCATCTTCGGCGCCGACCGCGACATCAAGGAAGGCGACATCGTCAAGCGCACCGGCGCCATCGTCGACGTCCCGGTTGGTCCGGGTCTGCTTGGCCGCGTCGTCGACGCACTCGGCAATCCGATCGACGGCAAGGGCCCGATCAAGGCGACCGAACGCAAGCGCGTCGACGTCAAGGCGCCCGGCATCATCCCGCGCAAGTCGGTGAACGAGCCGATGTCGACCGGCCTCAAGGCCATCGATGCGCTGATCCCGGTCGGCCGTGGCCAGCGCGAGCTGGTCATCGGCGATCGTCAGACCGGCAAGACCGCCATCATCCTCGACACGATGCTCAACCAGAAGTCGGTGCACGACAACGGCCCCGAAAAGGAAAAGCTCTACTGCGTCTACGTCGCCGTCGGCCAGAAGCGCTCGACCGTCGCGCAGTTCGTCAAGGTTCTGGAAGAGCGCGGCGCGCTGGAATACTCGATCATCGTCGCCGCCACCGCTTCCGATCCGGCGCCGATGCAATTCCTGGCGCCCTTCGCCGGCGCTACCATGGGCGAATATTTCCGCGACAACGGCATGCATGCGCTGATCAGCTATGACGATCTGTCGAAGCAGGCTGTCGCCTATCGCCAGATGTCGCTGCTCTTGCGCCGCCCGCCGGGCCGCGAAGCCTATCCGGGCGACGTTTTCTATCTGCACTCGCGCCTGCTGGAGCGTGCGGCCAAGCTCAACGACGATCTGGGCGGTGGCTCGCTGACCGCGCTGCCGATCATCGAAACGCAGGCCAACGACGTGTCGGCCTATATCCCGACCAACGTGATTTCGATCACCGACGGCCAGATCTTCCTCGAGACCAACCTGTTCTTCCAGGGTATCCGCCCGGCCGTGAACGTCGGCCTTTCGGTCAGCCGCGTCGGTTCGGCCGCGCAGATCAAGGCGATGAAGCAGGTTGCCGGCTCGATCAAGGGCGAACTCGCGCAGTATCGCGAAATGGCTGCGTTCGCGCAGTTCGGCTCCGATCTCGACGCCGCCACGCAGCGTCTGCTCAACCGCGGTTCGCGTTTGACCGAGCTTCTGAAGCAGCCGCAGTTCTCGCCGCTCAAGACCGAAGAGCAGGTCGCGGTGATTTTCGCCGGCGTCAACGGCTACCTCGACAAGCTGCCGGTCAATCAGGTCGGCAAGTTCGAGCACGGCCTCCTCAGCCACATGCGTGCGGCCGGCAAGGATGTCCTTGACGCCATTCGCAAGGAAAAGGCGCTGTCGGACGACCTGCGCGCCAAGCTGAAGGCCGAGATCGACGCTTTCGCCAAGACCTTCGCCTGAGCGAAGCGCCAGTCCGGATGAGACAAGACGGGATCAGGTTTGAAGCATGCCTTCATTAAAAGACCTTCGTAACCGTATCGCCTCGGTCAAGGCGACGCAGAAGATCACCAAGGCGATGCAGATGGTCGCCGCGGCGAAGCTGCGCCGTGCGCAAGAGGCGGCCGAAGCGGCGCGCCCCTATTCCGAGCGCATGGGTTCCGTGCTGGCCAACATCACCCAGGCGATCGGCGGCGGCGGCGATGCCCCGGCGCTGATGACCGGTACCGGCAAGGACGACGTGCATCTGCTGGTCGTCTGCACCGCCGAGCGCGGCCTGTGCGGCGGCTTCAACTCACAGATCGCCCGTCACGCCCGCGACCATATCCGCAGGCTTTTGGCCGACGGCAAGCAGGTCAAGATCATCTGCGTCGGCAAGAAGGGTTTCGACATCCTGCGCCGCGACTATGCATCGATGATCCTCGACCGCGTCGATCTGCGCGAGGTCAAGACACTTCGCTTCGCCAATGCCGACGCGATCGCCAGGAAGATCATCCACCTCTTCAACGAGGGCAGCTTCGACGTCTGCACGCTGTTCTATTCGCAGTTCAAGTCGGTGATCAGCCAGATCCCGACGGCACAGCAGATCATTCCAGCCGGTGTGGCGTCAGCGCCAGCCGCGGCGACGGATGGCGGCAATGCCGTTTATGAATATGAACCGGAGCCGGGCGAAATCCTCTCCGACCTTATCCCGCGCAACATCTCCGTGCAGGTTTTCCGGGCGTTGCTTGAAAACGCGGCCGGCGAAATGGGCGCCAAGATGAGTGCGATGGACAATGCGACGCGCAACGCCGGCGAGATGATCAACAAGCTGTCGATTACCTACAACCGCCAGCGGCAGGCGCAGATTACCAAGGAACTGATCGAAATCATTTCGGGCGCCGAGGCGCTCTAGGCGCGGTCCCAGGAGGTCATCGACCTGCTGAGGATCGTGTGAGAAACAAAGGACGAAAAAGGGTAAAGACGATGGCGAAAGCAGCGACTCCCAAGGCGGCAGCGCCGGCAAAGGCTCCGGCAGCAGCAGCGAAGGCCGCACCGGCCAAGAAGGCGGCAGCGCCGGCAAAGGCAGCCGCGGCCAAGACATCGGCCGTGGCCACCAAGGCGACAGGCGTTGTCGGCAAGGTCCGCCAGGTCATCGGCGCCGTTGTCGACGTGCAGTTCGGCGAACATCTGCCGGCGATCCTGAACGCGCTCGAGACGATCAATGTCGGCAACCGCCTCGTGCTCGAAGTTGCCCAGCATCTGGGCGAAAACACCGTGCGCTGCATCGCCATGGACTCGACCGAAGGTCTGGTTCGCGGCCAGGAAGTGCATGACACCGGCGCTCCGATTACCGTGCCGGTCGGCCCGGGCATGCTCGGCCGCATCATCAACGTCATCGGCGAGCCGGTCGACGAAGAGGGCCCGGTCGACGCCACCGAAATGCGCTCCATCCATCAGCCGGCTCCGACCTATGTCGAGCAGTCGACGGAAGCACAGATCCTGATCACCGGCATCAAGGTGCTCGACCTCTTGGCGCCTTACGCCAAGGGCGGCAAGATCGGCCTGTTCGGCGGCGCCG
Source organism: Mesorhizobium shangrilense (assembly GCF_040537815.1). Lineage (NCBI taxonomy): Bacteria > Pseudomonadati > Pseudomonadota > Alphaproteobacteria > Hyphomicrobiales > Phyllobacteriaceae > Mesorhizobium > Mesorhizobium shangrilense. Next base: position 134,973 of record NZ_JBEWSZ010000006.1, on the reverse strand, counting down.
GCGTCGGCAAGACCGTGCTGATCCAGGAACTGATCAACAACATCGCCAAGGCGCATGGCGGCTACTCGGTGTTCGCCGGCGTCGGCGAGCGCACCCGCGAAGGCAACGATCTCTATCACGAGTTCATCGAGTCCGGCGTCAACAAGAAGGGCGGCGGCGAAGGCTCCAAGGCGGCGCTCGTCTATGGCCAGATGAACGAGCCGCCGGGCGCCCGCGCCCGCGTCGGCCTGACCGGCCTGACGGTTGCGGAATATTTCCGCGACCAAGGCCAGGACGTGCTGTTCTTCGTCGACAACATTTTCCGCTTCACGCAGGCTGGTTCCGAAGTGTCCGCGCTTCTCGGCCGTATCCCGTCGGCCGTGGGCTACCAGCCGACGCTCGCCACCGACATGGGCGCGCTGCAGGAACGCATCACCACCACCACCAAGGGCTCGATCACGTCCGTGCAGGCGATCTACGTGCCCGCCGACGACTTGACCGATCCGGCACCGGCGACCTCGTTCGCCCACCTTGACGCGACCACCACGCTCAACCGTGCGATCGCCGAAAAGGGCATCTATCCGGCTGTCGATCCGCTGGATTCGACCTCGCGCATGCTCGACCCGCTGGTCGTCGGCGACGAGCATTATGGCGTCGCCCGCCAGGTGCAGTCGATCCTCCAGCGCTACAAGTCGCTGCAGGACATCATCGCCATCCTGGGCATGGATGAGCTGTCGGAAGAGGACAAGCAGACGGTGGCCCGCGCCCGCAAGATCGAGCGCTTCCTGTCGCAGCCCTTCTTCGTCGCCGAAGTGTTCACCGGCGCGCCGGGCAAGCTGGTCGATCTTGCAGATACCATCAAGGGCTTCAAGGGCCTCTGCAACGGCGACTACGATCACCTGCCGGAAGCAGCCTTCTACATGGTCGGCGGCATCGACGAAGCCGTCGAGAAGGCACAGCGCCTGGCTGCCGAAGCGGCTTAATTCAGGGAATAGGGAGTAGTCAGTAGTGGGTAGGGAATAGCAGCTGCGTAATGTGGGCCGGTCAGGGCCACGTGCTACTGCCTAGTTCCTATTCCCTACTCACTAAATTGACATGGCTGAAGCTTTCAAATTCGAACTGGTTTCGCCGGAGCGCCTGCTGGTTTCCGAGCAGGTCGAATCCGTCGTCATTCCGGGCGCCGAAGGCGAGATGACCGTGATGGCGCACCACGCGCCGGTCATGACCACGATCAAGCCGGGCGTCGTCACGGTGAAGTCCGTGTCGGGGCAGGAAGAGCGCTATGTGGTGTTCGGCGGCTTCGCCGACATCGTTCCTTCGGGCTGCACGCTGCTGGCTGAATCCGCCGTCGCCGTGAAGGATGTCGACCGCGCCGATCTCGCCCGCCGTATCCAGGAGGCGAAGGAAGACGCCGCCGACGCCAAGGATGACCAGACCCGCAGCAAGGCGGAACAGTTCCTTAGCCAGCTTACGACGCTCGAAGGCGCCATCCTGCCGGCCTGATTTCGACCCACATCACCGCGCCCAGACCATCGGGCACTTGAAAAGCGAGGCTTGCCTCGCTTTTTTGTTTGTTGGAAAGTCCCGCCACGTTCGCGATCCCAATCGGAGCCGATGGCAGAAGAACCAGCATCACGATCGAGGTGGTCCACGGCCCTGGTGTCGTTCCTTGGCGGGCCGTTTGGCGGGTTCCTTTGGATCGGCAGTGGAAAGCTTGCGGTTGCAAGTCTGATCGCGATCGTCCTTGTCGGCCTGCTGGCCTGCTATATCGGTTTCCCGGCGTTCGGCGCTCTCGGATCCAGCGGGCTTGGGCCGGCCAATGTCACGAGCTTGGCCGTTTCTGTTCTTTCGGTGGCGATCGTTGTGCCTTTCACCGGCAGGTTCCGGCCGGTCAAATGGTATGCGCGCGGATTGTCGGTCCTCGGGCTGGTCTTCCTCGCCAGCTACCTGGTGGCTTTCGTGATCAGGTCTTTCCTGTTCCAGCCGTTCTCGATTCCGTCCACCAGCATGCTGCCGACACTGGAACGCGGCGACTATCTGTTCGTATCCAAGTTCGCCTATGGCTACAGCCGTTACAGCGTGCCGTTCTCGTTGCTGCCGATCACGGGACGCGTGTTGGCGGCGCAGCCCCAGCGAGGCGATGTCGTTGTGTTCCGGTTTCCGCCTGACCCGGACATCGACTACATCCAGAGGATCGTCGGCATGCCAGGCGATACGATCCAGATGGTTAATGGCATCCTCCACATTAATGGCGCGGCGGTGGGCCTCCAGGATGTCGGCTCTTTTGCCTCGGATGCGTTTTCGGAGAAGACCGCCAGGCTGCAGCGCGAAACGCTGCCCAACGGCGTGTCGCATTTCGTCGTCGACCTGATGGATGGTTCGACAGGCGACAACACACCTGCCCTGGTGGTCCCCGAAGGTTGCTATTTCATGCTTGGCGACAACCGCGACAACTCCGCCGACAGCCGCTTTGACGTCGGCTTCGTTCCCTTTGAGAATCTGGTCGGCAAGGCGGAGCGCCTGTTCTGGAACTCGCGCGGCATCGACTACACCTATCGCCAGATCGTCAGATAAAGCTGCTTGCCGACCTGCAGGGGATGCGGCGATGTCAGCGAATCTATCTCAAGCCTCTTCGCTTCCTATGCCAAGCGCGGCGAAGGCAAGAGTGGGGCCGCCCCGCCGCAAATGGACAAGATGAACCGCGACGAGTTCGATCAGCGTCTGGCGCTCGGCATGATCCCCGGCGAAGCCAGCGAGGTCGAACACCGCCGCCACGGTTTCGTTCGCGGGCAAATGCTGGCGCAAAAGCGGTGTCAGCGCCGTGTCGAGCGGATCGGTGAAGTGGCTTTCGGGCAAGGTGTCCGCGCGCGCCGCGCAGGCGGCGATCCAGGCGGCCACCACCAGCGTCAGATGGACCATCTCGTCACCGGCCTCGAGGCAATCGATGGCGGAGGCGATGATCCGCTGCGGCAGTTTCTGGCTGCCGTCATTGGCGATCTGCGCCGTGCGGTGGGCGAGCGCGGGGTTGGAAAAACGCTCAGCCAGTTCCGCGGTGTAGGTGCTCGTGTCGAGCCCGGCATCCTCGGGCAGGGTCGAAATGGCTTCCGCCCACAATGCGTCGACGAACTGCCGGATCGCCGGTTCGGCGAAAGCCCTGTCCACGGTCTCATGGCCGCTGAGCAGGCCAAGATAGGCAATGGCCGAATGCGCTCCGTTGAGCAGGCGCAGCTTCATCTCCTCGTATGGCCGCACATCCTCGACCATGGTGACTCCGAATTTTTCCCATGCCGGCCGCCCGGCTGGAAAGCGGTCTTCGATCACCCATTGGCGGAATGGTTCGGTCATGACCGGCCAGGAGTCGGCAACGCCGAGTTCGATGGCGATCCTTGCCCGGTCGGCATCGGTGGTCGCGGGTACGATGCGATCGACCATGCTCGACGGAAAAGCCACCTCATCGGCGATGTGACGGGCAAGATCGGCATCGCGCAACGCGGCGAACTCGATCATCAGACGGTGCAGCGTCGCACCATTGGCCGGGAGATTGTCGCAGCAGAGCACGGTGAAGGGGGCGATGCCGGCGGCACGGCGGCGGTGGAGCGCTTCCGCCAGAAAGCCATGCGCGGTCTTGGGCAGTTCCGGCCGCGCCAGATCGCCCACAATGTCAGGATGGGCGGTGTCGAGACCGCCTCCTGGAGCCCTCAGATAGGCCTTTTCGGTGATCGTGAGCGTGACGATGCGCGTGCGCGGATCGGCAAGGGCGGCAAGCACGGTAGCGGGGTCCTCCGGCGCCACCAGCATCGAGCCGATCGAGCCGATGATGCGCAGCTGTTCACTGTCGCTGCTTCGGACCGCCAGCGTATAGAGCCCATCCTGCGGCGACAGCGCATCGCGTGTGTCGGCGCTGCGCAGCGAGACGCCGACAATGCCCCAACCTGTCTCGCCAGCTCCAAGGCAGTCGTCGACATAGACAGCCTGGTGCGCGCGATGGAAGGCGCCGACGCCGAGATGGACGATGCCTGGCGCAACCTTGTCTCGATCGTATCCAGGGGTCTTGACGCCCTTGGACAGCGATCGCAGCGTGTTGTTCGACAGATGGCTGCTGGTCATGGCGTCGTCCCCGTACGGATCGCGGGTTGCGTAACACCTGTTCCCGGTTGCCGCAAGGATGCCCGTTTCGGCGTATACGTTGACATCATCCTTGCCCGACCGTACCGATATCCAGCTTGGAAGGAGCTTTTTTCCCATGATCGCGCTGACCGATCCGGACCTGCTTTTTCCACCCGAAGCGCAGTCGCGCTCCATTGCCCGCGATCTCTATGCGGGCATAAAAAGCCTGCCGATCGTCAGTCCGCACGGCCATACCGATCCGCGCTGGTATGCGCTCAACGAGCCGTTTCCCGATCCGGCGCGGCTGCTCATCGTTCCCGATCACTATATTTTTCGCATGCTGCTCAGCCAGGGCGTTCGCCTCGAGGACCTCGGCGTTCCAACCCTCGGTGGGTCGCCCGTGGAGACCGACGGCAGGGCGATCTGGAAACGCTTCGCCGAACACTATTATCTGTTTCGTGGTACGCCGACCCGGCTGTGGTTCGACCATGTGCTGTCTCATCTTTTCGGCATCGAAGAGCCGCTGAACGCCTCCACCGCCGACCGGCACTACGACACGATCTCAACCTTGCTGCAGTGGGACAATTATCGCCCGCGCGCGCTGTTGGAGCGTTTCAACATCGAGGTGATCGCGACGACGGAAGGCGCGCTCGATGATCTGCAATGGCACAAGATGATCCGCGATAGCGGTTGGCAGGGCCGGGTCATCACCGCCTACAGGCCCGATGCGGTCGTCGATCCGGATTTCGAAGGTTTTCTCGCCAATCTCGACCGGCTGGGCGAGATCACAGGTTGCGACACCGGCAGTTGGAGTGGCTACCTCGACGCGCATCGCCAGCGCCGTGCCTTCTTCAAGAGCTTTGGCGCGACCTCCTCCGACCATGGCCATCCGACGGCCGAAACCGCCAATCTTTCCGCCGCTGCGTCCGAGGAGCTGTTCAACCGGATTCGCCTTGGCTCCGACGACGAACGCGAACGGCGGCTGTTTCGCGCCCAGATGCTGACCGAGATGGCCAAGATGAGCCTGGACGACGGGCTGGTGCTGCAGATCCATCCCGGCGCGCTGCGCAATCATTCGCGTGCTGTGTTCGAGACATTCGGCCGCGACAAGGGTTTCGATATCCCGACCCGAACCGACTATGTGACGGCGCTGAGGCCGCTGCTCGATTGCGTCGGGCTCGAGCGTGATCTGACGATCGTGCTCTTCACGCTGGATGAGAGCAGCTATGCGCGCGAACTGGCGCCGCTGGCCGGCGTCTATCCGGCGCTGAAGCTCGGGCCGGCCTGGTGGTTCCATGACAGCCCGGAAGGCATGCGCCGGTTCCGCGAGATGACGACGGAGACGGCCGGCTTCTACAACACCGTTGGCTTCAACGACGACACGCGGGCCTTCCCATCGATCCCGGCCCGCCATGATGTGGCGCGCCGCGTCGACTGCGCGTTCCTGGCGCGGCTCGTCGCCGAACATCGGCTTGGCCAGGACGAGGCGCATGAGCTGGCCGGGGAATTGGCCTATTCGCTGGCGAAGAAGGCTTATCGGCTTTGAATATCAGAGCACTGGACGGCTGCGTCATTGAACATGGCGACCGGGATATGGTCGGCCGCTGATCATCGGGAACCGGACCGCCAATTGCACCAGCCTTGAAACCGACTTATCAGGCGAAGTTTGCCCGAGTGGAGACGAAGCTTGAACGAAAGCCTGCATGGCACACACCATACCAGTGCTCAAATCGACGCAGTCCTTGCCGCTGGGCGACAAGGGCCTGTCATCACACCGGACATGCTGTCGGGCGAAGATGGCTCCAACATCAACGGCCCGTCGCTGATCAAGGTGCCCGACTGGGCGCCGGGCAGGCTGGGTGCTTACTATCTCTACTTCGCCCACCACACGGGCACGTATATTCGCCTGGCTTATTCGGATTCCCTGCAAGGTCCGTGGCGTGTCCACGCCGGGGGCGTATTGGCACTTGATCAATGCCCTTTCCTCAAGGAGCACATTGCTTCTCCCGACGTCCACATTGATCATCAGAGACGCCGCTTCGTGATGTATTTCCATGGTCCGACAAAGAGCGGCAAGGGCCAGATGACCTTTCCCGCGACATCCGGTGACGGCCTTGGTTTCAACCCCCTTCCCGAGGTGCTCGGGCCATCCTATGCAAGGATTTTCCGTCACGACGGCTGGTGGTACGGGCTTCTCGGGACGGATGCCGTCACCCTCTTCCGGTCCAGGGACGGCATTTCGGATTTCAGGCAAGGCCCGGTCGTGCTTTCCGCCGCACGCCGCCGTGTTTTGCCGAGGCACGTTGCCGTGCAGAAATCCGATGAGTTGCTGAGAGTCTATTACACGCGCAAGGGCGATGCTCCCGAGCGGGTTCTTCACGGCACGATCGATCTCACTGGGGACTGGCGGCAATGGAAGGTGCGGGGAGCGACCGAATTGCTGCGCCCCATGACTGCCTTCGAAGGGGCCGATCTGCCCGTCCGCCGCAGCAGGCCGGGCGCGGCAAAGGGCAGGGAGAACGCACTGCGCGACCCCGCGGTTTTCGAGGAAGCCGACCGTACCTGGCTTCTGTATGCCGTTGCGGCCGAGAGCGGCATAGCGTTGGCCGAAATCTCTTTCGCCGAGCCGCCGCGGATCGGGGCGACCGGCCGGGCGATTGCGTCCCTGCAGGAGTTGGGTGGACGATTGGTTGGTGGTGTCGGCCGGATGCTGTCGCCACGGTCATCAGAACGCCGAGTGCCGGAGCAAGCGGGGCCAGGAATTTTCATCGCGGGCTGCGCGCGCAGCGGAACCACTCTCACCCTGGGTTTGATGGCGTGCTTCGACGATATCTATGTCCACCCGGTCGAAGCGCCGCACTCGCTGCTCGATAGGCTGGATCGCCCGGAGAACAACCTTGTCGTCAAGCGTACCGCGCACTGCCACGAGCATCTTTCGGCATTGCCGGCTTCCGTTGGACTGATCTACTGCGTGCGCCATCCGTTCGATGTGCTGACGAGTACCCATCCGGAAACGAAGCATTTGCGCCATTTCCATGTAACGACCGAGCGCTGGGAGGCGGAGTATGATGGGCTGATGCGGCTGCGAGAAGCTCAACCGGAGCGGAGCATTCTCTACCTGCGCTATGAGGACCTGATCGCCAAGCCTGATGTGGTCCAGGATAATATTTCCCGCCAGTTCGACCTTTCACCGGTCATCCCCTTCAGCCAGGATCCGAACAACCCGATCCGGGCAACCTCGCTGAGAAAATGGGAAAGCAACGAAGAATTCCGTGTCTATCTCCATGGCCTGCCGCAGGCATTTCTCGACCGTGTCGAAAGCTTCTGCCGCCAGTTCGGCTACGACATGCCGGATCGGCAATGATCGTCCAGCAACGCAGCGGCCTCCGCACAATCCGAGACCTTGTGACATGAAGAAGCCCGCGCCTCCGGAGAGGCGCGGGCTGTTGCCTGGGCACCTGTGGCGCCGCGGTACTCAAACATCGCCGCTGAATCCGAAGGTGCCTCATCATGGTGAACATAGGCTTAACGGCAGTCTCGACGGATGCGGCTGGGCCTGAAGAGTATCGCGGTGGCGAACGGGCGACCCGCTATCTGGAAAAATCGCTGCGCACGATGCCGTGGCGCTGGAGCTTGTCGTAAAAAGTCTTGCGCGGGATGCCCAGCGCCTCGATGGTGCGCCGGACATCGCCGTCATGACGGTTGAGCGTCTCGCGGATGATGGAGGCCTCGTAGTGCTCCATGCGCTCGGGCAGCGGCGTGTCCGGCGACGCCGGCTCTGCCTTCGCCGTTTCCGCCAGGTCTTCCAGGCCCAGCACGAAGCGCTCGGCGAAATGCGCGAGCTCGCGCACATTGCCCGGCCAGTCATGTTCCCGCATATAGCGAACGACGGAAGCCGGCACGACGGGCACGGCGCGCCGGAAGCGGCTTGCCGCACGCTCGGTGAAATAGCCGAACAGCAGGGCGACATCGTCGCGCCGTTCGCGCAGCGGCGGAATGGAGATCGTCACCACATTGAGCCGGTAGTAGAGGTCTTCGCGGAACGTGCCACGCTGGCTGGGGTCGCCGAGATCGACCTTGGCGGCGGCGACAACGCGCAGGTCGACGGGGCGTATCTCATTGGTGCCGAGCGGGGTGACCTCGCGCATTTCCAGCACCCGCAGCATCTGCACCTGTGTCGAGGGCGGCATGCTTTCGATCTCGTCGAGGAACAGCGTGCCGCCGCTGGCATGCTCGATGCGCCCGATGCGCTTCTTCTGCGCGCCGGTGAAGGCTCCGGCCTCGTGGCCGAACAGTTCGCTCTCGATGACGGTGTCCGGCAGCGTGCCGCAATTCAGCGCGACAAAATTGCCTTTCGCGCGCCGACTCCAGCGATGCAGCAGGCTCGCCACCACCTCCTTGCCGGAACCGGTCTCGCCGGTCACCAGCACGTCGACATCGGTGTCGGCGATCTGCCGCAGCGTGCGCCGCAGCCGCTCCATGGCCGGCGTCTGGCCGATCAGCGGCAGGCCGTCCTGTGCCTGCTCGGCCGCGTCGCGCAGCGCCCGGTTCTCCATCACCAGGCGGCGCTTCTCCGCTGCCCGGTGCACGCTCTGCACCAGCCGGTCGGCGGCGAAGGGCTTGGTGATGAAGTCGTAGACGCCATCCTTGATCGCCTTCACCGCCATGGCAATGTCGCCGTGCCCGGTGACCAGGATGACCGGAATGTCCTGATCCACCTTCAGGATGCGGTCGAAGAGTTGCAGCCCGTCGATCTCTGGCATGCGGATGTCGGACACCACGACGCCGGCAAAACCGACGTCGAGACGAGCCAGCGCCTCGACAGGTGCCGAGAAGGCCGACACGACAAAGCCGGCAAGCTCCAGCGTTTGCGCGGTCGCCTTCAGCAGGTCGCGGTCGTCGTCAATCAGGATGACGGGTGCTGCGTCCTGGTTCATCATGCTGCCTTGCAGAGAAAGATCGTGAAGCTTGTGCCGCTGTCGTCGCTGGCAACCTCGATGCGGCCGCCATAGTCGGCGACGATGTCCTTCGAGATGACGAGGCCGAGACCGAGGCCTTTTTCCTTCGACGTGTTGAAGGGGGTGAACAGCGAGCGCAGGATTTCGACGGGAATGCCCGGACCATTGTCCGACACGCTGACTGTTACCCCAGTTGCGGTCTCTTCCACGGAAACGTCTACCCTGGCGTCGTTACGGCCCTCGAGCGCCTCCAGTGCGTTCTGGAACAGATTGATCAGCACCTGCTCGAGCCGCACCCGGTTTCCCATGACCATCAGGGCCGGTGGCGGCAGGTCGATGGCGAGCGCGTCGAGTTGGCCGGCAAAGCGGCTTCGCAACAGCACCAGGGTGCCCTCGATGACGCCGCGCAATTCCACCGGCTCGGCCGCGGTTCGTCCCTTGCGGGCAAAGGCCTTCAATTCGTCGGTGATACCGCCGATACGCTCCGTCAGCGAAGCGATGGCGCCGAGGTTTTCCTCGACGGGCGCGGTCTGCTTGCGCTCGAGGAAGACACGCGCATTGTCGGCATAGGCGCGGATGGTGGCGACCGGCTGGTTGATCTCATGCGCGACACCGGCGGCGACCTGGCCGAGGATCGCGAGCCGGTTCGCCTGGACCAGCTCCTGCTGCACACCCTGGAGTTTTGCTTCCGTGGTGCGGTGATCGACGATTTCGGCCTGCAGGCGGTCGCGCGCGCGGCTCAGATCCTCGGTTCGCTCACTGACGCGGCGCTCAAGCTCGGTGCGCGCCGCCTGTTCGGCTGCGATCAGCATCAATGCCGACTGCCGGCGCCACAAGAGATACGCAGCAAGGCCGATCAGCGGGATGATGACGCCCAGCGCCAGAAGCCGCATTTCGCGGATCGCGGCGGCAACTGGTCCCTCGGTTGGAACGAGATAGTCGAGGCGCCAGGCGGTCGTGGGAACCGGTGTGGAAAGGCGCAGATACTCGCCATCGCTGCCGCCGGGCGTGATGGCATGGACGATCGAAACGTCTGGGCTCAACGCCTGTGGACGGGTGATCGGCAGCGGCATCAGCGGCGCGTCGCCGAATTGCTGGCTGTCGCGAACGCTGGCGAGGTCTGGTCCGGTGAGCGGCGCCACCGTCATGAAGCGCCAGGACGGGATGCTGGTGATCAGGACGACGCCATGCTCGTCGCTGACATAGGCGGGCCGGTTGGCCTCGTGCCAGTCGGCTTCGAGCTGGTCGAATTCGGCCTTGACGACGACGACCCCGAGCGGCGCATCGGCACCGCCGACACGGCGGGAAATGTAGAGGCCGGGGCGCTTGCTGACATTGCCGAGCGCGAAATACTCGGCCGTGCCAGCTTGCATCGCCCGGGTGAAATAGGCGCGGAACGTGTAGTCGGTGCCGACGAAGCTGATCGGCTCGCGCCAATTGCTGGAGGCGATGGCCAGTCCGTCGGTGCCGATGACATAGAGCACCGACGCCTTGGTGCCGGACACAAGCCCCTCCAGCTTGCGGTTCAGCACGTCGATCGAAGCGCTGCTTTTCTGGGTCAGCGCATCGCGCACCTGCTGGTCCTCGGACAGCAGCAAGGGCAGGGCGCGCGGGCTCTCCAGCACGGCACGCAACAACGCGACTTTCAGATTGGCGTCAGTGCGGCCCTGCGTTGCCAGTGCTTCGATCGCGGCCGTGCGGGCATAGCGTCCGGCCCCATACAGTGCCGCCGCCACGACCAGCAGCGCGATCGCCGCGCACAGCAGCCATGCACGGCGCGCCCGCGCGCCGAGTTGCTCGGGCGTCGACAACGAAGCAATGGCTGAACGTTGCAACATCACCCATCTGTGCATGATTTCGCACAAAGCGCAAATCAAGCATGCGGATATCCGCACTGTTGGTGGCTGAGAGCTGCCATATGACTACTCAGTTTCCAATGAAATCAGATGGATAGGCTGAGCATGCACGTCTGGCACGGCGTTTGCAGATGCCTATCCAGCAGCTCCGGCTGTTGGAGGTCAATGCAATTGCCCCGGGAGGTCGAGCTTCTCGATCGGGGCGCGATGGAGGACATCATGCAGACAGCATTCGCTGCCGCCGAAGCGCGCGGCAAGGTACCCTTCTACCGGCATCTCTATGTCCAGGTCCTGACGGCGATCGCCGCCGGCATCCTGCTCGGCCACTACTATCCCGACATAGGCGCGTCCATGAAGCCGCTCGGCGACGCCTTCATCAAGCTGGTGAAGATGGTCATCGCGCCGGTCATCTTCCTGACCGTGGCAACCGGCATTGCCGGTGTTTCCGACCTGCAGAAGGTCGGCCGTGTCGCCGGCAAGGCGATGATCTACTTCCTGGTGTTCTCGACCCTGGCGCTCGTCGTCGGCCTGGTCGTCTCGAACATCGTGCAGCCGGGCGCCGGCATGCACATCAATCCCGCCACGCTCGACGCCAAGTCCGTGGCCTCCTATGCCGAGAAGGCGCATGACTCGACCATCGTCGGGTTCCTGATGAACATCATTCCCGACACCATCACCAGCGCCTTCGCCCAGGGCGATATCCTACAGGTGCTGTTCTTCTCGGTGCTGTTCGGCATAGCGCTGGCGCTGGTCGGCGATCGCGGCAAGCCCGTCGTCGACTTCCTGCAGGCGCTGACCGCGCCGATCTTCCGCCTCGTCGCCATCCTGATGAAGGCCGCCCCCATCGGCGCCTTCGGCGCCATGGCCTTCACCATCGGCAAATACGGCATCGGCTCCGTTGCCAACCTCGCCATGCTGATCGGCACCTTCTACCTCACCGCCTTGCTGTTCGTGCTGGTGGTGCTCGGATCGGTCGCCCGCTACAACGGCTTCTCGATCCTGGCGCTGCTGCGCTACATCAAGGAAGAACTGCTGCTGGTGCTCGGCACTTCGTCCTCGGAAGCGGCACTTCCCGGCCTGATGGCCAAGATGGAGCGCGCCGGCTGCAACCGCTCGGTGGTCGGGCTGGTCATTCCCACCGGCTATTCCTTCAACCTCGACGGCACCAACATCTACATGACGCTGGCCGCACTGTTCATCGCGCAGGCGACCGATACGCCGCTCACCTATGGCGACCAGATCCTGCTGCTTCTGGTGGCGATGCTGAGCTCCAAGGGTGCGGCTGGCATCACCGGCGCCGGCTTCATCACGCTGGCGGCGACGCTGTCTGTCGTGCCCACGGTGCCGGTTGCCGGCCTGGCGCTGATCCTGGGCATCGACCGCTTCATGTCGGAATGCCGGGCGCTCACCAACCTCGTCGGCAATGCCGTCGCGACGGTGGTGGTGGCGCGCTGGGAAGGCGAGCTCGACCAGTCGAAGTTCGCGGCGGCGCTCGCCGGCGCCTTGCCGGAAGAAGCTGACCTGCCGGTTGGACTTCAACCCGCCTGATTGTTCGGACAGGAGCCGGTTGTCTCCGGCTCCTGTCCTGGCAGGGGTGCCGCAAGAGAGCACATCTTGCACGCAGCATATTAGCAATGTACGTTATAGTTCTGTGGAGATAGCGCTTCGCAGGTAAACTATGGCCCGGGTGGCGCGGAATTCGAGATCCGCGCTGGCCCGGCTTGCAGCAACCGGCTCCGGGCTCGGAAGCGCAAGGGATAGTCTGTCTTCGCGCCAGGACCCGAGTTGCCTGCGCGTCCTGGGCCTGCTCTGGAAGTCCGATGCCATTGCCCCCATGGCGTTCGGATGAGCCCGAAAACATGGGGAAATAGATGGTTACGAACACACTCACCGCAAACGTAGAATCTACCGCAGCTTTTCTGGCCTTGATGGGAAACGAGAAGCGGCTATTGATCATGATCTATCTGACCGAGGGCGAACTGTCGGTAGGCGCGCTTGCCGAAAAAATTCAGCTGAGCCAGTCAGCCCTGTCGCAGCATCTTGCCAAGTTGCGGAGCTCCGATCTTGTCGAAACACGCCGCGATCGGCAGATGATCTATTATTCCTGCAAGTCCGCGGCGGCACGCAAGCTCCTCACCATACTGAACGGCTTGCTCGTGAACGGTCGCGAACGGCAGCCCGAACAGGATGGCATTGAAGGCCAGCGGCGCCCGGAAGCGGCCTGAAAGTACGCCGCCTCAGTCCTTGCATTGTCGGGTGGCGGCCGCCGGCTGGGACAAGGCAGAGGCGCCTCAGTGGCCTGTGCGCAGCCGGACCACGAAGCTGCGCACTGCCAGTACCAGCACGGTGATGATGATCAGGATCACCGAAAGTGCTGCGATCGCCGGGTCGATGTTGTCGCGCAGTCCCATCCACATCAGCCGGGGCAGGGTGATGGCGTTGACCGAGGTGATGAACAGCGTGACGCCGATTTCTTCCCAGGACAAGACGAAGGACAGCAGGGCGGCGGTGATGATGCCGAACTTGATGTTGGGCATGATGATGCGGGTGGCGCGCTCCCATACGGTGGCGCCGAGGCCGCGCGCGGCAAGGTCGATGCGGCGGTCGAGCTGGCTGAGCGACACCAGCATCAGCACCGTGGCGAAGGGCACCGTCATCACCGAATGCGCCATGGCGACGCCAAGCCAGGTGTCATAGCCGAAGAACGAGCTGAAGCCGGAGATCGAGGTCAGCAGGAAGTAGAGCGTGATCGCCGAGACCACTGGCGGCACCACCATGGGCAGCAGCACGAAGCCGACAAGGGCCGCTGTGAAGCGCGGCTGGAACATCCAGACGCCCAGGCTGAAGCACAGCGCCAGCACGGTGGACAAAGCGCTGCTGACGACGCCGATGCGGATCGAGAGCAGGATCGAGTCGATCCAGCGTGGGTCCTCGATCAGCGACCTGTAGTGGCGCAGCGAGAGTTCGCCATTAGGCATCGAGAGCATGCGGCTTGGCGTCAGCGATACCGGTACGACAGCGAGCAGCGGCATCAGGAGGAACAGCGCGACCAAGGCGGCGATGATCAGCGAGACGGGGCCGGGGCGATAGGTCGGCATCGCGCTACACCATCTGCTTTGGTTGCACGTAACGGAACAGCAGTGCCATCAGCGCGCCGACGAACAGCACCAGCACGACGCTGATCGCCGCGCCCAGTCCCCAGTCAGGGCTCTGGAAGATCCTGAGATAGATCAGTTCGGCGACCATCACGCTGCGGCCGCCGCCGAGGATCGCCGGCGTGACGAAGAAGCCGAGCGAAAAGACGAAGACGATGAGCGCGGCGCCGATGATGCCGGAGCGGGTCATCGGCACGAAGACGGACCAGAAGGTGCGCATGCGGCTGGAGCCGAGCCCGCGCGCCGCCAGCAGCACGCGGTCGTCGAGGCTGCGCATGGCGGATGCCAGCGGAAAGACGGCGAAGGGAATGAGGAAATGCGTCATGCCGACGATAACGCCGAATTCATTGCGTACCAGGGTCAGCGGTTCTGAGATGAAGCCGATCGACTGCAGCCAGGTGTTGATCAGGCCGCGATTGGAAAGCAGCGCCACCCAGCCGAAGGCGCGGGTCAGCACGGAAATCCAGAAGGGAACGAGAATGCAGAACTCGGCCACCAGGCGCTGCGCCGGGGTGCCGCGCACCCAGACGACGGTGATGGCGTAGGCAGCGGCGACCGAGACGATGGTGACGATTGCCGCGATGCGCAGCGTCCTGATGAACACCGACTGCACGAGATCGTCGGTGAGCAGCGCTTCATACTGGCCGAGCCCAGGCGTCGGCAGCGTGAAGCTCCATTTGACGACACCGAGGAACGGCCAGGCATAGGCCAGCACGAGGAACAGGAGCAGCGGCGCCATCAACAGCGCCGCGCCCATCCTGTCTGATAGATAGGACCGCATCCCGGCCCTGATCAGGCGGAGATGATCTTGGTGTATTCGTCGAGCGCCGCCCCGTAGTTCTTGGCGTACCAGTCCATGTCGAGCGGGATCTGCTTGGCCATGTTGGCGGGGTCGACCGGATTGATCCGCTTCTTGTCGGCGGGGATCAGCGCATCGGCGGCCGGATTGGCCGGGCCCTGGCCGAGCTTGTCGAACATGACCAGCTGCTTTTCCGGGTCCTGGGCGCTGGCGATGAACTTCATGGCCGCGTCCTTGCCACCCGGATTGCCCTTGATGACGGCGAGTGCGCCGGGCGAGATCAGGCCCTGGTCCCAGATGAACTTGATCTTGCCGCCGGAATCCTGCTCGATCAGCGAGGCGCGGGTCGACCAGACGATGGCCATCGAGGCCTCGCCGTTGAGCAGCACGCTCTGGCTCTCGGCGCCGCCACCCCAATAGGAGACGACGTTTTCCTTGAAGGCGGCGATCTTGTCATGGGCGCGCTTGAGATCGAGCGGGTAGAGCGAAGCCGGCGCGATGCCGTCGGCGAGGAGGGCTGCCTCCCAGCTCGACACGCCCCATTTGTAGAGCGAGCGCTTGCCGGGGAATTTCTTCACGTCGAAGAAATCGGCCATGCCGGTCGGTGCGTCCTTGCCGTATTTCTCGGAATCATAGGCGATGACGTAGGAGAAGAAATAGGTCGAGGCGGCGTAGTCCCAGCCGAAGCCCGGCCGCATCTTCTTCTTGTCGACGATATTGTAGTCGATCGGCTCGAGCATGCCCTGCGCGCCGAGCGTGATGGCCGAGAACGGGTCGACGTCGACGAGGTCCCAGGTCGGCGCGCCGCTCTTGAACTGCGCGGCGATGGCGCCTTCCGTCGGGCCCGAGCCGTCCATCTTGACGACGATGCCGGTGTCCTTGGTGAAGGCCTGGCCGTAGGCGGCGTCATAGGCGGTGATGGCGTCTCCACCCCAGTTCACCAGCACCAGTTCCTTGGCCGCGGCAAAGGCGCCGGTCGAGCGCAGCAGCATCGGCGTGCCGGCCAGCACGATCGCCGCCAACTGCGCGAATTGCCGGCGTGAAATCTCGCCGCGACCTGCCCTGGCGGACAGGCTCTCGATGGAGTGTTTCTTGGTGTCGTTGGTCATGTCAGTTCCCCTTTTCTCGTTGTTGTTGATCTTAAACCGATGGTGCGAATTTCGAATTCGCCCCACGGGCCGCTATCCTCCGTTCGGGAGGAGGAAACCTTTCTCCGCCGGCCAGGTCAGCCAGACGGAATTGCCGTTCTTGAGCGCGGAAGCGGCGACCTCGTTGGGCACCGACACCGTCACCTTGGCGCCTTGCCGCGTCGTCAGGTCGAGCCGGGTCGCAGCCCCCAGATAGGTCGAGTTGATCGCTGTCGCGGCAATGCCATTCTCGCCTGCCACAGCCTCTCCCGCTATCGACATATACTCGGGCCGGATCGCCAGGATCGCGTCGCCACGCACCGCCTCGGCCTTGCAACTCATGTTGACCGCGCGATCTTCGCACAGGCCCGTCGAGCCATTGTCGGCTGGGCGCACCCCCTTCAGCGGCAGCATGTTGATCTCGCCCAGGAACTCGGCGACGAAGCGGTTGTCCGGCCGGTCGTAGACCTCATCGGGGGCGCCGACCTGCAGCAGTTTGCCGTGGTTGAAGATGGCGACGCGCGACGACAGCGCCAGCGCCTCGCTCTGGTCGTGGGTGACGAAGACGAAGGTGGTGCCGGTCTCCTCATGCAAGCGTTTCATCTCGGCCTGCATCTGGCCGCGCAGGCTCTTGTCCAGAGCGGAGAACGGTTCGTCGAGCAACAGCACGCCGGGCTCGAACACAAGGGCGCGGGCAAGGGCCACGCGCTGCTGCTGGCCGCCCGAAAGCTGCGCCGGCAATTTCTTCTCATGGCCCTTCAGCCCGACGCGTTCGATCATCTCGCCGACGCGGCGCTTGATGTCCGCAGCCGATTTCTTGCGCACCTTGAGCGGGAAGGCGATGTTGGCCTCGACGCTCATATGCGGGAACAGCGCATAGCCCTGGAACACCATGCCGGCGGCGCGCTGCTCGGCGGGACGGTCGGTAATGTCGGTGCCGTCGCTGAAAAGCTTGCCTTCGCTCGGCTGGACGAAGCCGGCCAGGATCATCAGGAAGGTGGTCTTGCCCGAACCGGAAGGTCCGAGAAGGGTCAGGAACTCGCCCCGGCCGATATCGAGGGACAGATTGTCCAGCGCACGGAAGGAGCCGAAGCTCTTACCGATCCCGATTGCCTTGATCTCTGCGGCACGGCCGGGTTGCTGCATACTGCCCTTTCCCTAACGCTTATCGAAATCGTAGGCACGGTTCCGGCTCACCGCAACCGAATAGTTTTCGCCGGATCGGCAAATTTGATTCATCTATGACGCCGGAAGGGGGCGCTTTGTGTCGAGCGCGGCTTCCTCTTCCTTCGAAGAGCCAGACTTGGCCGAGCCCCGTCGGACCGACCCCCTCTGGCCGCTTCGCGGCCATCTCCCCCTCGAGGGGGGAGATCAGCTCTCCATCGCCTCGCTCAATATGGCCTGACCGGGTTCTCCGAGAGCTTCGACCTCAGCCATGCCGCGAACGCTTCCAGCACAGGATGCGACGCCTTGGCGTGCTCGGAGACCAGGAAGTAGGAGCGCGGCGACTTGATCGCGATGTCGAACGGCCTGATGAGCCGGCCTTCGTTCAGTGCGCGGCGGCTGGTCAGCTCATCGCCCATGGCAATGCCCTGGCCAGCGATCGCCGCCGAGAAGACGAGGTTCATGTCCGAAAAGAAGATGCCGCCTTCGGTGTCGGGGTTTTCCACCTTGGACAGCGCAAGCCAGCGCGCCCAGTCCTCGGTGTCATCGAGATGGAGCAGATTGGCGCGCAGCACGTCCCACGGCTTCGAAAGACCGCCGACCTTATTGAGCAGTGTCGGGCTGCAGAGCGGCGTGAAGGAAATTTCGCAAAGCAACTCCACCGCGCGGTTCGGCCAGTTGCCGACGCCGAAGGCAATGAAGGTATCGGCTTCCGGATTGCTGACATCGTCCAGGCGTCGCGGTGTCAATATGTGCAGGGCCACGTCCGGATACATCTGCCGGAATTCCGCGATGTGCGTGCACAGGAACAGCGAGGCGAAGCCCGGCGTGCAGGAAACGGCAAACGAGCCGCCGACGCCGGTGCCGGCATGACGGGTCACCGCGTCGCCCAGCACGGTCAGCGCCTTGCGCACGTCGCTGGCGTAACGCTGGCCGCGCGGCGTCAGCGCCACGCCCTTGCCGATGCGCTCCAGCAGATCGAAGCCGAGATCGCGTTCGAGCAGGCGCAACTGATGGCTGACGGCGCTGCGGGTCAGGTGCAGTTCGTCGGCGGCGCGCCATACGCTGCCATGACGGGCGAAGCTGTCGAGCGCACGCAGCGCTTGGGTCGATGGTATTCTCAAGAGGCCTCAGGTGAACCGAATTTGCACGAACCGGGAAAACATATCACTTTTTGAAAAAGCGCTTCACTGCTTTCTTCTCGTCCCATGGATAAACCAGTGACGACCTCGGCCCAGACAACCGCGCTTGCCCATCTCGACGATATCCAGCCGTCATTGTCGGCGTGGACGCGGACGATCTTCGATTTCGGCGAGACGGCCTGGCGCGAATATCAGTCGGCGGCGTGGTATGTGGAGCTGCTGAAACGCGAGGGGTTCTCGGTCGAGGAAGGCTCCGGCGGCATGCCCACGGCCTTCTGCGCCCACTGGACCAATGGCGCAGGCCCCACCATCGGCATGTATGCCGAGTATGACGCGGTGCCCGGCAATTGCCAGGATGCGGCGACGGTCAAGCGCCCGCGTCCAGGCCTCGGCGAACATGCGGGCGGCCATACCGATCCGCATTCCGGCCTGGGCGTCTCCAGCCTCGGCGGGTTGCTGGCGACCAAGGCGGCGATGCAGCGCCATGGCATCGGCGGAACGTTGCGCTTCACCGGCGAGCCGGCCGAGAAGGTGCGGGGTTCCAAGCCCATCCATGCCGCGAGGGGCTATTATGACGGACTGGATGGAATGCTCTCCTTCCACCCTTTCTACATGCTGCCGCTCTGCAATACGGCGCGATGGGACACGCATTGCGGCGCCGCCTATGCGATGATCTATCGCTTCATCTGCGACGAACCCGAAAATTGGGTTCGCGCAAGCGATGGCGCGCCGATCCCGCAGTCGCATTCCGCGATCAGGGCGCCCGGCGCCAATGACGCGCTGATGATGATGTACATGGCCTCGAAAGCGCTGCGCGATTCGATGCTGCCGCATCAGGGCGGCTGGTCGATCAGCGAGGCGATCCTGACCGCGGGGCAGGCGACCGCGGACAATCTGCCGGCGGGGCTGGCGGAGATCCAGTACATGATGCGCGTGCCGACGCTGGCGATGGCCGAGCAGGTAACCGCGGTGCTCGACCGCAATGCGGAGGCAGCCGCAGCGATGAGCGGCTGCCGGTATGAGCGGCATTGGGTGTCGAAGTCGCGGCCGGGGCTCGCCAATCACGCCATGGCTGATATCGCATATGGCGCGCTGTCAACGGTCGGCGCGCCGCACTGGAACGAAGCCGCGAAGGCGGTTGTGCGCGAGATCCAGGTCAATGCCGGTGGCATTGCCATGGAAAATCCGTTCATCGATGAGCTGGAGCGGCTGATCACGCCACAACAGGCCGAAGCGATCCTGCGGCGCGACCTGCCACCCTCGCAGGTGAATTCCACCTCCGACGACTACACCGACATGAGCTGGCATGCGCCGACGGCACGTTTCTATGTCGCCCGTCCCGCATTGCGCTCGGCCGGCGGACACGCTTATCCGTCCTGGGTCATGAATGCGCTGGGCGGCATTCCCGCCACCATCGATCCCATGGTCACCTGTGCGTCCAAGACGGTCGCACTCGCGGCACTGCGCCTGCTCGAAGACAAGGCCGCGCGCGATGCGGCGATGGACGAATTCGTCAAGCGTACCGGCGGCGGCATCGGCGGCTCGAACTGGATCGCGCCGCTGTGCGACTACGATCCGCCGATCCACTTCCGCTGGCCCGAATATGTCACCACCGCGCGTGGACGCGACTGGTGGATACCCAACCAAACCGCATGACCGTCGATTTGATCACAAGGAGAATCCCATGACCGTTCATGACCGCATTGTCGCAGAACCGTTTTCTCTCCAGCGTCGCAATCCGGCCGGCGGCACCAAGCCGCTGACCGCCTGGGGCTTTGCCAACGAGACCGACGTGCTGACCGACGTGCTGCTCGGCTCGCCGAATTTCCTGCGCCATCTGTCGACCAGCTCGCTGTCGCGCAAGCATCTGCGCGAGGCGCCTTGCAACGTCCAGATCGCGCAGGCGCAGCACAAGGACCTCGTCGCCGCCTACGAGAATTTCGGCGTCAACATCCACTGGCACGAGCCGACCCCGGAACTGCCGATGCAGGTCTATTCGCGCGATTCCAGCGTCATGACACCTTATGGCGCCATCATCACCGCCATGGCCAACTGGTGGCGGCGCGGCGAGAATTACGCGGCGATCCGCACCTATGAGAAGCTCGGCATTCCCATTTACGACATGGTCACAGCTGGCACGTTCGAAGGCGGCGACTTCAACGTCATCGAGGACGGCGTGGTGCTGATCGGCTGCGGCGGCGCCCGCACGCAGGAAGAGGGCGCGCGCCAGGTGCAGGCTTGGTTCGACAAGGAAGGCTGGGAAACCCGCCTCGCCTTCATCGACGAATACTATGTCCATATCGACCTGATGGTGGTGCCGATCGCCGAGAAGCTGACCGCCGTCTGCCTCGCCTGCACGGAGCCGGGCATCGTCGACTGGCTGAAGAGCAAGGGCCACGAGATCATCGACGTGCCGTTCCAGGACACGATGGCGCTCGGCTGTAACTTCATGTCGCTCGGCAAGGACAGGGTGATCGCGCCGACCTCCTCGAAGTCACTGATCGGCCAGCTCAAGGCGCGCGGTTTCGAGGTCGCGGCGGTCGATATGAGCGAGATATCCAAGACCGGCGGCGGCATCCACTGCATGGCGCAGGCGCTCAAGCGCGAACCGGCGTGAGCAGCCGATAGAACCCGTCGTCGATCACATCAGACCCGTCGTGCCTTCCGGTACGGCGGGTCTTCGTGATTTCGATGCTGACGTTACTCTTCGATTTCCTGGACAATCTCATGGGTGTCCGGATCGACCAGATAGGTGCGTCCGCCCACCACGACATACTGATATCTGACATCCGGCACATCGATTCTGTGAAGCTCGACCGTATCGGGCAGCTTTGAGCCGAGGTTCAATTCAACGCCTGGAAGATCAAGCGAAACCAATGGCTTCTTCTTCACATATTCCCGAATGACGGTTTCCTGCTCGGGCTTGATGATGACAGTTTCCGCCGAGGCGATACCGACGCCAGCGAGAAGAAGAATGCCTGCTGCTGCTATTGAAAGATGCGTTTTCATTACCGTCTCCTTTGAATGAATGCATGAATGCGCGGGAAGCGCCTTTGCGTTCACAGCAGAGGTACGTCCGTGTTGGTAACTCACGGCGAGGCGGCTTGTTCCTGACTGCTTGGTAAATGGCACCGGCCAGTTCGGGGCGAGGAGTAGCGCGTCAACAACCCGGCTGAGTTGTGCAGGTCGCGAAACTCACCGCATGTTGCCGGTGTGGCCTTGCGAATAGCGGCCGGGCTGTGGCCACACGGTCAGGCCGTGTGGCTCCACGCCGACACGGATCTTGGTCACGGCGCCGGAGGTGGTGTCGAACATGTAGACTTCGCTGTCGAAACGGCCGGACAGCCACAATTGCTTTCCATCGGCACTGACATTGCCCATGTCGGGACTGCCGCCGCCGGGGATCGGCCATTGCGCTGTTATCGCGCGCGTGGCGAAATCGATGACGGTGACGCTGCCCGGTCCCTTGGCGCGGCCCTGTTCCATCTTGTGGGAGCCGCGGTTCGACACATAGAGCTTGGTGCCGTCGCGGCTGACGACGAAGCCATGCGTGCCGATGCCGGTGAGGATGAAGCCGATTTCCTTAAAACTGTCGCCGTCGATGAGGAAGACGCCGTCGTTCATCATGTCGGCGACGTAGAAAACCTTGCCATCGGGCGAAAGCCGGATGTCCTGCGGCATGCCCATCTTCGACAGGGAGAGGTGGCCCAGCACCTTCTGGTTCTTGAGGTCCACCTTCAGCAGGCCGCCATCGCCATACTCGCAGGTGAAGATGGCGTATGAATTGTCGGCCGCGAAATCGGCATGATTGATGCCGGGGCAGGTCGGCGTCGGAAGGGTCGACTTCAGCGCCATTGAATGGGGATCGCGCAGGTCGAGCCGCTCATAGGCTTCGTCGACGATGATGGCCGAACTGCCGTCCGGCATGAAATACATGTTGTAGGGGTCGTCGACCGCAATCTGCTGGCCGGGCTTGCTGGTCTTCGGATCGATCGGCGTCACGCTGCCCAGCTTGGTGCCGCTGGCATTGTTGGCGACCCAGAGGGTCTGCAGGTCCCAGGACGGAACCACATGCTGGGGCTTGCGCCCGACAGGGAACCTGGCCACTTCCTTCAACGTCTCGGTATCGATGACCGACACGCTGTTGGAGGAGCGGTTGGGCACATAGACGCGCGAGAGGGCACCTGCGGTGGCAGGGCTCAGATGACCGGCCGTCGTCTCGCTGTAGATGTTGACGGGCGCCTGCGTCTTGGTTGAGGCCTTGGCGGGCGGCTCGCTGCAATCTTCCGGGCAGGAGCCGGCCGATGCCGCTGATGACAGGCAGGTCAGCAGCAGGAGCGGCGCAAGGAGGCTCGTGAATCGCTGATAAGTCTTGGTCATTTGGGCTGCTTTGCGATGAAGCCGCGAATGGCGTTGGTTGTTCCGTTGACGATTAGGTCGATGCCGAGCTGGCCGAATTCGGCCGAGGACCGCGTCGGATCGCCGCTATAGACGCCGTCGGCCGCGGTGAATTTGGAGGCGTCCGCAAGGCGGTCCTTGCGCACCAGGGATGGATCGACGGCAAGCATCAGCGACGTGTCGGCGAGGCCCGCATGGCTGCCGATTTCCGAGTGCTTCGCGCCGGCGCCCAGAAGCTTGTCGACATAGGGGCCTTGCGTGATCCGGTAATAGTCGAGATCCGCGAACACCCGTACCGGCGTTTTCTTCCATTCGGCATTCAGGCGATCGGCAACGGCGCTTTCATCGGCCTGGTAGCCGCCATGGTCGCCGATCAAAACGATGGTCTTGAAGCCGTGCAGCTTGAAGCTGCGCGCCGCCGATTCGAGCAGCGCCTCGAACACCTTGTCGCTGATGGTGATGGTGCCTGGAAATTTCATGTGGGCGGTCGGTGGATCGATGGTGCCTTCCGGCACGTAGGCGATCACCGGGGCGACCAATGCATTGCCTAGCCGCTCGGCAATCTTTTCGGCGAGAAACTTCGCCCGCACATTGTGCTTGCCCAGCGCCATGGCGGGACCGCTCTGCTCGGTTCCGCCGATCGGGATGATGATGGTCGTCGTCCCGCCACCGATGAGATCGCGCAGTTCGGTCCAGGTCAGGTCTTCGAGGAACACCGACGCATTGGCGGGGCTGGCCGCGAACAGGAGAATGGAAACGGACCAGACAGCGAGAGCGGTGCGGATGAAAGTGAAGCTGCGCGGCGCGATCATTCCAACCTCGGTCCACAGGTCGGTTTCGACCGTATCCATTCCTCTACACCTGTCGCTTTACATAATCGTAAAAGGCCCGCAGCGGCGCGGGATGTCTCGCTCATCACGGAAGGCAAAACGATCAGCTCGGCAAGTCCCGCGCGGCGCGATCAGGAAAATTTGATGCGTGACGGCCGGCCGGAGCGGCCCATACCCATGACACACAGCGGGGATTCGAAACGGCAAGAAGCCGGCTAAGATCGCGTCTATTCGCGGGCGGTCAGTGCGTGTCCATAAGCCCGGCTTGCGCGATGATCGCGCGATAAATCTTCACCGCCTCATAGATCCCAGCCACCTCGCAATACTCATCGGTCTTGTGGGCCATGTCCGGGCTGCCCGGTCCGCAAATGATGGTGTCGACGCCGCCAAGCGCCGGCGTGAGGATGGAGGCGTCGGTGAAGAAATTCGCGCCACCCACGACTGAGGCCGAACCGGTGGCCGCCTCCCGGCATTCGGAGAAAAGCTTCACGGCCGGATGCGCCGGGTCGCTCCAGATCGCCGGCAGGTCGAGAATGGTCGATATCGAGCAGTCGCCGCCAAGCGTGAACGACAATTGCTCGGTGATGGTGGTGCTGTCCATGCCGGGCAACATCCGCACGTCGACGGTCAGTTCGGCACGGTCGGGAACGGAGTTGATGTTCAAGCCGCCCATGATGGTCCCGACATTGAGCGTCGCCGACCCAAGGATCGGATGTGGCGCGGCGTTGAAACCGAAGCTTTCGAGTTTGATGACGGCGCGTGCCGCCTTGTAGATGGCGTTGTCGCCAAGATGCGGCATCGCGCCATGCGCCGTGCGCCCGCTGCAGCAGGCCTTCAGCCATAGCGCGCCTTTGTGGCCGGCGACGAACGCATTGGCGGTGGGCTCGCCCACCACGAGCAGGCTCGCCGCGTCGAGCATCCTGTCCTTCACCAGCGCGGTCGCGCCCTCGCAGCCGGTTTCCTCGCCGCCGGTGATCACCAGCACCACGTCGGAGCGCTCGCGCAGGCGGTCGGCCTCTTCAACAACCGCGGCGATCATCGCCGCGACACCGGCCTTCATGTCGGTGGCGCCACGGCCGTAGAGACGTCCATCGACGATCTCCGCGCCGAAGGGGTCGTGCGACCACTCGGCAGTACCCAGCGGCACCGTGTCGATGTGACCGGTGAAGATGACCGGGCGTTGTGTCGCCTTCGATGCGCGAACGGGGAACCGCGCGATGATGTTGGTCCGCCCTGGGCCGAAAGTGTGGGAGGTCACCGAAAGGCCGTGGCTGCTGAGCAGGTCCGCGATCATGGCGGCGCATTGGGCTTCATTGCCCGGTGGATTGCGCGTGTCGAAGCGGACAAGCTCCTGCGTCAGCGTCATCGCGTCAATCGCGCTCACCTTGGCCTCCCTCAGTACCATCCCGGTCGCTGGCCGCTGCCGAGCATCTCGTCATAGGCGTCGGTGCGCCGATCGCGCAATACCTGGTTGAAGGCGTTCCAGTTGCGCTTGCGCCGTGCGTCGGCCAGATTGACCCTGGCGATCAGCACTTCTTCCTTGTCGGGCGAGGCCGGCCCGGCGACCGGCCAGCCGGTATGGCTGACGAGAAGGCTCTGGCCGATGAAAGGCTGGCCGCGCTCGGTCCCGACCCGATCGGCGGCAGCGACGAAGACGGAGTTGGAGTGAGCCGCCCCCATGACGATGATGTTCGCCATCGCCTCGCGGCTGGGGTCCTGGCCGGGTATCGGCACCCAGTTGGTCGGCACACAGACGATTTCGGCCCCCTGCAAAGCCGCAAGGCGGAAGCTTTCGGGAAACCAGCAATCGTAGCAGATGTGGCAGCCGATGCGCCCGAGCGGCGTGTCGAAGACGGGAAAGCCGAGATCGCCGGGCGAGAAATAGAGCGCTTCGTCACCCCATAGATGCATCTTGCGATAGCGGCCGATCAGCCCATTCGGGCCGATGATGACAGCCGAATTGAACAGGATTTCACCGGTACGCTCGGTGATGCCGGCGACGATGTGAAGGTTCAGCCGTGCGGCAGCCTCCATCCAGGCCTGTGTCGTCGGCCCGCTGGGGATTTCCTCGGCAAGCGCTCGCGCCTCGGCACGGTTCTGAAACACATAGCCGGTGTTGCACAGCTCAGGCAGGACGGCGAGCTGCGCGCCCTTGCCGGCTGCCTCTTCCATGAAGGCGATGGACCGCGCGACATTTTCAGCGGTCTCGCCGAAGCGCGGCTCCATCTGGATGATGGCGACGGTGACGGAGGCTTCCCCGATCTGCTTCGGCATCGCGTCTGCTCCTGTTGCGTAGAGCCTTTTCCATCCCGATGGGATCGGGATGGGGCTCCATCTGTTTGTTTGAGCATGATCTTTTCCGAAAGCCGGATTCCACCTTTCGGGATCATGCTCTCGGAATCAGCTTCTGGTCAGCCAGCCAAGGGCGTTGCGCCACAGCGTGGCGTAGCCGGGCCAGTCGGAGAAGGACGCCGGCAGCCAGTGCGGGCTGACATCGGAGGTCCAGACAAGCGTCCTGCCCTTCCCATATTCGCCGGTGACCAGAAGCGGATGACCGCCCTGTGCCTCGGGAAGCCGGGCGAGCACCTCGACATCCGGACGCTGTCTCACGCGCACCTCGTTTGCGCCAAGCAACACGGGCCATTCGCCGTCCAGCCCCTGAAGTACCGGGTGCCTGCTGTTGGCCTCGACAGCCGCGCGGAAGCCTTCGGGGACCTCCAGCCGGTCGTCATAGGGCAGGCATTCCACCGGCAGGACGTCCTCGACCGCGGTGCGGTGCCAGCGTGCCTTGCCATCAATGCCCTGGAAGCTGAAATAACCGCCGATCATGGCAAGGCCGCCGCCAGCCTCGGTCCATTGCTTGAGCAACTGCAAGCGGTTCGGAACGGTGGTTCCGCGCAGCCAGACATCGGGGTGCAGCAGCAGCGAATTCGCGCCGATGTCCGAAAGCAGGATCGCGTCGTAGGCGTTGAGCCCTTCCATATCGAAGGGCATCTTTTCCACCGCCTCATGCGCGGGCATGTGGGTGAGATCGAACGCACTGCCTTCCAGCGCCTTCATCAAGGGCTCGGCGCCTGAGTGGAAGGTGACGCTGCCGAATTGGTCGAAACCCTTGAAATGGGTCGAAGAGCTCATCCATGTCTCGCCGACAAGCAAGACTTTCTTGTTGGATTTTGCCAAGACGAATACTCCTTAACGTGCCGCCGCGCCATCTGGCCATACCAAAGCGCGGATCATAATGAACCGGTTCAATGAACATGTTTTGGCCGAGTTCAGCCGTAAATGCAATGGAGAAATAATTTTCAGCGTCGCCGTTGACAAGGAAGATTGAACCGGTTCAGTATTGATCGATTGAGATTGCCAACCGGACAAGCGCAAAGGATCGCGACATGAACCTCACCCGCCGCAGTTTCGGCTATGCATTGGCTGCCATGGCAGCTTTCGCGGTGGCCCCATCGCCTTCATCGGCACAAAGCCTCACCAAGCTGACCTTCATCCAGGAATGGCCGACCCCGGATGGCTTCTGGGTTCCGTGGATCCTGGGAAACAAGAAGGGCTTCTACGCGGCAGAGGGCATCGAGCTTGAGATCGTCACCCCGCCGACCGTTGCCGATACGATGAAGTTCCTGGGCACCGGCCGTGCGCAGGTCGCCTTCACCACCGTGATGGACGTGATCTTCGCCAGGGAACAGCAGGCGCCGGTCACGGCGATCGCGCGTTATGGCCGTGGCAACAACTGGGGCATATTGAGCCCGGAGGGCTCACCTCTCACCGTGGCCGATCTCAAGGGCAAGACGATCGGCATCTACAATGATGCCTGGACGAAGGCGCAGCTGACCATGATGCTGGCCGATGCCAAGCTGACGCTTGACGACGTGAACACGGTCGCGGCGAGCGACGATACCGTGCCGCTGCTGCTGCAGAAGAAGGTCGAGGCGATCACCGGCATCACCAATGCCGAGGGTACCGGCATGGCCACCACTGGCGGACAGCGCGCCGAGTTCCTCGCGGCCACCAAGCATGGCGTGCCCAATTCGCCGATCTTCATGCTCGCCGGCAATGACGATTGGCTGAAGGCCAATCCGGATGTGGCCAAGGCGTTCCTGCGCGCGACCCAGAAGAGCATCGAATATGCGGCGGCCCATCAGGATGAAGCCGTCGCAGCCTTCTTCGAGCTTTATTCGAAGGCCTATGACGAGAAGTTCATCACCCAGCAATGGAAGGACACGGTTCCGCTTTTCGGCGAGATGGGGCCGGACCTGATGGCTCATAACAATGCCGACTGGGTGGCGCTGCTCGACGCGTTGAAGAAGTTCAAGGTCGTGTCGGACGTCCTCGAGCCGTCGGCTTACTATACAAACCAGTACCTCGCCCAGTAAGCGCTCTCCCAAGCAAGCCCGACAGGAGTTGACCGTATGAGTGTCGCCGCCTCTTCACGACGTGTCGTTCCGGCCTGGACCTACAGGCCGGGACCCGATGTCGCCAATGTGCCCCCTGCCGGTCTGGCCAGGGCGCAGGCGATCGCGAAGCAGGCGGCTGCCGCGGGTCTGGCGGCGGCGCGGCCGGGAATAACGGAGCAGGCGGTCGACCTGGCGGTAAGTGCCTGCCTGCTCTCGCATGGCGTCGAAAACGTCTGGACGATCACCAATGTCGGCCTGGGCGAAAACACGCGCACCTGCTTCCCGACCAATCCGCCGACAGGCCTCGCGGCACTTGATCGCGACGTGCTGATGGTCGATGTCCACCCGATTACGGTCGATGGATCGTGGGGCGACTGCACGCGCTGCAAGGTCATCGGTGATTGGCCGGAAGCCACCCAGGCGTTGCGCGATCTCGAAACACTCCACTATGAGATCCTGGCGAAGTGCCGCCCCGGCATGGCGGCTAACGAACTTTTTGGCATGACGCATGAACGGCTGGTCGCAGAGGGTTACATCCTGCTCGACCAGCTTGCCAATATCGGCCATTCGCTGACGGCCGGAGCCGCCTATCTCCACCAGTTCATCGACGCGGGAAACACGACGCCGATGTGGGGCGCCTGGGCCATCGAGCCCTTCGCCGCGCGCGGCGACATCGCCGTCAAGGTCGAGGACCTCGTGTGGTTCGGCCGTGACAACTGCGTCACGCTCTGAGCGTTCGGAAAAAGAGACCAGATGCCTGAAAACTCGAACCCGAAACTGTCGCTCAAGAATATCTCGCAGATCTTCGGCGAGACACAGGCGCTCGCTCCCACCGATCTCAACGTGCAGGCCGGAGAATTCGTTTCGGTCGTCGGCCCGTCGGGCTGCGGCAAGAGCACGATGTTCAACATCATCGCCGGTGTGCTGAAGCCGACCAACGGCCAGGTCCTGATCGACGGCAAGGATGTCACGGGACGCAGCGGCCATGTCGGCTACATGCTGCAGAAGGACCTCCTGCTGCCCTGGCGCACGGTCATCGACAACATCGTGCTCGGTGCGATCCTCAAGGGTGGCGCAAGCCATGCGCAACGGGCCGAGGGCGTGGCACTCGCCCGCCGCTACGGGCTGGGCGACTTCATCAATCACTATCCCGCAGCGCTGTCCGGCGGCATGCGCCAGCGCGTTGCGCTGATGCGCACGCTTGCCATGCATCACGACGTGATGCTGCTCGACGAACCCTTCGGCGCCCTGGATTCGCAGACTCGCCTTGCCATGCAGCAATGGCTGCTGAGCGTATGGGGACAGGAAAAGCGCACCATCGTCTTCGTCACCCATGACATCGACGAGGCGATCCTGCTTGCCGACCGCGTCGTCGTGATGACGCCGCGCCCGGGACGGGTGAGGGAGGTTCTGCCGGTTCCGATCGAGCGGCCCCGGCCGATGTCCAGCCTCACCAGTCCGGAATTCAGCGCACTGAAGGCACGCATCCTCGACCTGATCTATTCCGAAGATGCGGTTGCAAAAACGCTCGAAATGGAGGCGGCCCATGGCCACTAGTCGCGTGTCTGGCAGCACGGTCCTGCAGGTCGTCTATCCGCTCCTGGCGCTGGTGCTGGTCATCCTCGTCTGGGCGGCCGCGGTCGAACTGTTCCAGATCCCGCGCTATGTCATGCCGTCGCCGCTGCAGGTGTGGAACCACATCCAGTCCGACTGGCAGGCGCTGCTCAATGGTTTCGGCATCACTTTCTACGAGTTCCTGCTCGGCTTCATCTTTGGCGCCAGCGCGGGTTTCGTCTTTGCCGTGCTGATGGACGCGTCCAGCACCACCCGTGGCGTGCTCTATCCCGTGCTGATCGCCAGCCAGGCGATCCCGGTCGTCGCGATCTCGGCCGCGCTCACCATCTGGCTCGGCTTCGGTCTCGCGCCCAAGCTGGTCATCGTGGCGCTGGTCGTCTTCTTCCCCGTCGTGGTCAACGTGCTCGATGGTCTCGCTTCGGTCGATCGCGACGTCCTCAACCTGGTGCGGTCGATGGGCGCGTCCAAGTTCAACATCTTCCGGCATGTAAAACTGCCGGCGACCTATTCGCCGCTGTTCTCCGCCCTGAAACTGTCGGCGACATTCAGCGTGACCGGTGCGGTCATCGCCGAATGGACGGCGTCGACCAGCGGCGGGCTGGGCGCCTATCTGATGCAGGCCAATTCCCGCCTGAACACGGCAGGCACATTCTCGGCGATCAGTTTCCTGGCGTTGCTTGGCGTGGTCAGTTTCCTGCTTGTGGTGCTGGCGGAATATTTGCTAACGCCTTGGAGGTCGTCGTCGAAGGCGCGGCCCTGGTCTCGCACCTACTGGCGGGACCCGTCATAAGACCAAAAGCGAGGGATAGTTCCCCGAGATGAGTGACGGAACGGAGGCCATCGGAAACAAGCGCCCGACGATCCGCGACGTGGCGCGCGAGGCTGGCGTTTCCATCGGCACGGTCAGCGCCGTTATCAACCAGCGCGGTCTCGTTGCCGAGGACACCAAGCGGCATGTGCTGCGCTTCATCGCCGAGCTCGGTTTCGAGCCCAACAACGCGGCGCGCAACCTCAAGCGGAGCCGCATCTCCTCGATCGGCTTCGTTGTTCCGGATCTGGGCAACCCGTTCTTCGCCAGCATCGCCGAAGGCATCCAGCGCGGCATCGCCGACAACGACATATTGCTGATGCTGTGCATCACCTGGTCGAAGACGGAACGCGAAGAATATTTCGCCAGCATCCTGCGAACCCAGCGGCTCGACGGCGTCATCTATCTGAGTGGCACCGGCCTGCCGAGCTCTTCGCTGCTCGAACTGGCGAAGGTCGGATCGGTCGTCTTCGTCGATGAAGTGCTGCCGGGCCTGGATGTGCCGTTCGTCGGCAGCAACAATCTGGCCGGCGCGCGCTCGATCGCCCGCCATGTTCTAGACTACGGGCACCGCAAGGTCGCCATCATCGGCGGTCCACCGCGCCTCTGGACCAGCGAGCAACGCCTTGCCGGGTTTCGGGAATCACTGGCGTCGGTAGGCCTCGATCCCGATGCCGCACCCTATGTCGCCGGCGACTACACCGAGCGGTCCGGCTATCTCGCGGCGGCGCATCTCCTGGCCGGCGACGTGGCTGCCCGCCCCACGGCCATCCTGTGCGCCAACGACCTGATGGCCATCGGCGTCATGCGCTTTTGCCGTGAAAGCGGCATCAGCATCCCCGGACAACTCAGCATCACCGGCTTCGACGACATCGCCAACGCCGAATTCCTGATGCCGTCGCTGACCACGGTCGCGCAACCGGCGCAGGAGATGGGGCGGGCGGCGGCGGAGCTTCTGCTCCACCGCAAGGGCGTGAGACCGACGCCGCCGGTGACGACACAGTTTCCGACATCCGTCCGGATACGCAACTCGGTCGGGTCGCTCAGGTGATCAGATTGAGCAAACGATAGAGCCGCTCGAAAGTCTTGCCGTAGGGCGGACGCAGAAGGCTGCCGGCGCTTAAGCGCGATTGCAGGAAAACCGGCTTCTCCTTGCTGAAGGTCCGAAACCCCCATTCGCCATGGTATGCGCCCATGCCGCTTGCGCCGACGCCACCAAAGGGCTGGTTCTCCTGCACCAGATGCAGCATGCAATCGTTGATGGTGACGCCACCGGCGATAGTCTCGCGCAGGATGCGTTGGCGGTTGCCGCGATCGTTTCCGAACCAGTACAGCGCCAGCGGCCGGTCGGCCCGGTTCACGTGGTCGATGGCATCGCCGATTTCGGCGTATTCGAGGATCGGCAGCACCGGGCCGAAGATTTCTTCGCGCATCAGCCTCAGGTTAGGATCGGCGTTGCTGACCAGCGTTGGTGGGATCTTGCGGGTTGCGTCGAAATTCTCGCCGGCCGGGTTGATTTCGACGATATCGGCGCCGGCATCGCGGGCCTCGGCGACCATGCCGCTCAGGCGCTGATGGTGCCGGTCGCTGATGATGGCGGTATAGTCGGGATTGTCCCGCAAGGTCGGATAGAGCCGTGCCATGGCGGCCGCAAGCTTTGCCGCGACCTCGCCTGCCTGTCCCTTCGGCACCAGCAGATAGTCCGGTGCGATGCAGGTCTGGCCGGCGTTGAGCAGCTTGCCATAGGCGACGCCGGATACCGCCGCATCGAGGTCGCATGACGGATCGAAGATCGCCGGCGACTTGCCGCCGAGTTCGAGCGTGACCGGGGTCAGGTTGGCGGCGGCAGCCATCGCGACCTGGCGGCCGACGGCGGTCGAGCCGGTGAACAGCAGATGATCGAAAGGCAGTGACACGAATGCCTTTCCCATCTCGGCATCGCCGGTGACGACACTCGCTTCGTCCGGAGCGAAATGCTCGCCGGCCAGTCGGGCCAGCAGCGTGGAGAAAGCAGGTGTCAGTTCAGAGGGTTTGATGAGCACGCGGTTGCCGGCGGCAAGCGCTGCCGTTGCCGGCGCGACGGCCAGTTGGAAGGGATAATTCCAGGGCGAGACGACGCCGACAACACCGAGCGGTTGCGGCATGAGGCAATTTTTCCCCGGCAGGAACGGCAGGGTGGTGGCGACACGACGTTCCCGCATCCAGCCTTTCAGATGGGACAGCGCGTGGCGGATGCCGGCGCGCACGACGAACAGTTCGGCAAGACGTGTCTCATGCGCCGAGCGGCCGCCAAAGTCGGCGTCGATCGCGGCACAGATGTCGGCCTCGTGCTTTTCAGTGAGCGCGAGAAGGCGCTTGAGGCGGTCCTTTCGCACACCAAGGTCCGGAAAGGGCTGCGCCTCGAAGGCGGCGCGCTGCGATGCAAACCGTCCGCGCAAGGCATTTTGTCTGGTCTGCAGCATTGCGCCCTCCGGCTAAGTCTCTGGAGAAGCTTACATCGCTGAGCCGGGAAGAATCCAGCAAGGTTCGCGTCGCCGCAGGTAATGTCTCATGCTGCGCGGCTGGAAGGCCTCGCATTATTGAAACCATTTGGTGTAAGTTTCATCTTTACATCCTATACGCGAATCGGCAATTTCCCGTGCGCGAACAGCAAGTCACTGATTTGCGCAGTCGCCTGGCGGACGAAAATCCTGGGCAGGCAAAAAAGGGGGGAGAAATGAACGGAACAAATCACATACGGGCGGTAGCCGGCATCTTCTTCGTGATGGCGGCGCTTGGGGTTCTATCCGAGATCACTATGCTGATTTTGGGAGAATCCCTGAATGCCGTGGCAGCCTTTTCAAGTGTGGCTTATGCCATTGGCGCGTATTATTTCATCAAGGGTTCAAACGTCGCGAAAATACTTCTTACGGTAATGTCCATTATTGCCTTCCTATTGGAAGGGGCAATAGCAGTAGTTGCCATTTCAGATGGATTGGCAATCGGCACGGTTATGTTACTGTTCGCAGGGCTTTCCGCGTACTGTCTTTATGCGTTGCAATTTTCAGCAAGTCTCAGGTCCGAGTTTGCTCGTCGCTCCGCCGCATCCCGGCTGGCGGAAGACAAGGCGGCGCAGCACTATTACGATGAACTGGAACGAAAGAGCAGCCAGGAATGATCTCTTAGGGGACCATTTGCGATTCTTGGCGGGCAACCGTCGTCTCCCCTGCCGATTTCATTATCTGCGTCTCGGGTGGAATTGCCAACGTTTGCGGCCCGTCGCAGGCGTGGTCTATGTGCCTCGCCAAGGTTGTGGTTCGCTGGCGGCTGCGTTACTGCAGCCTGCCACGCGGAGAGCATGCTTGATCTGTTTCCACGTCCTCGACAGACCGCGCAGAATTGGTCCTGACCACGCTTGCCTGACGGTAGCGCCGGCAGACGTTTCGTGATGCTGGGATTGAAAAAGACCACCCCGGAGGATCCCAAGCGGCGTGTCCTGAAGGACGTGTTCGGCTTCGATGATTTTCGCCCCGGCCAGGCAGATGTCATGGAGGCGCTGCTCAGCGGGCGCCATGTGCTGGCCGTCATGCCGACGGGTGCGGGCAAATCGCTCTGTTACCAGGTTCCGGCGCTGGTTCTGGGCGGGCTTGCCATCGTTGTTTCGCCGCTGGTGGCGCTGATGCAGGATCAGGTCGCCGCCTTGCGCCTTGCCGGCGTGGCCGCCGACACCATCAATTCCTCGATCGACCGCGAGGCCAATATAGCTGCCTGGCGTCGCGTGGCCTCGGGCCAGACGCGCCTGCTCTATCTCGCGCCGGAGCGATTGATGACCGAGCGCATGCTCGACGCGCTCGCCAGGCTCGATGTCCGCCTGATCGCCATCGACGAGGCGCATTGCATCTCGCAATGGGGCCCGGCGTTCCGGCCTGAGTATGAAGACTTGTCGCGGCTGCGCGGCATTTTCCCGAAGGT
Source organism: Mesorhizobium shangrilense (assembly GCF_040537815.1). NCBI lineage: Bacteria > Pseudomonadati > Pseudomonadota > Alphaproteobacteria > Hyphomicrobiales > Phyllobacteriaceae > Mesorhizobium > Mesorhizobium shangrilense. Next base: position 100,724 of record NZ_JBEWSZ010000006.1, on the reverse strand, counting down.
GCCGATCATCGCGGTGACGGCGACAGCGGATGAGAGTACGCGCAGCGACATCGAGGCACGGCTGTTCGCCGAGCGGGTCGAAACGCTGGTGCTGGGTTTCGACCGGCCCAACATCAAGCTTGCCATCGAGTCCAAGCAGGACAGCAAGCGGCAGTTGCTTCGCTTTATCGAGCGCCATCCCGGCCGTAGCGGCATCATCTACTGCCTGTCGCGCAAGAAGACGGAGGAGATGGCGGCCTTCCTCGAGAAGAACGGCGTGCGCGCTCTCGCCTATCATGCCGGCATGAGCAAGGAGGCGCGAGACGCCAACCAGAACAGCTTCATGACGCTCTCCGGCGTCGTCATGGTGGCGACCATCGCCTTCGGCATGGGCATCGACAAACCGGATGTCGCCTATGTCTTCCATACCGATATGCCGGGCAGCCTGGAGGCCTACTATCAGGAAATCGGTCGTGCCGGCCGCGACGGGCGGGAGGCCGAGGCGCACATGCTGTTTGGCCTTGGCGATATCCGCATGCGCCGGCTGTTCATCGACGACGAGAACGCGTCGGAAGAGCACAAAAGACGCTCGCATCGCCGGCTCGACACGCTGATCGGCTATTGCGAGACGGCGCAATGCCGCCGCCAGGTGCTGCTTGGCTATTTCGGCGAAGAGGCTGAGCCTTGCGGCAATTGCGACAACTGCCTCGATCAGGCGCCGCGCGCCGATGGCGGGGCGGAGGCGCGGATCATCCTGGCGGCGATGGCCGAGACCGGTGAACGTTTTGGCGCGGGCCATGTCATCGACGTCCTGCTTGGCCATGAAACCGAGAAGGTGCAGGCCCGGGGCCACCAGAGGCTCGCCAGCTTCGGGAGTGGTGTCGCGCACAAGAAGGATTTCTGGCTGTCGCTGATCCGTCAGCTCGTGGCGAACGGTTTCCTGGCGCCGGATCCGAACGGCCATGGCGGCCTCGCCATCGCCGAAAAGGGCCATGCGCTGCGCCGAGGCGAGATGCCGTTCCGCTACCGTGTCGAGGTGCGCAGCCGCGCCTTGCGCAAGATGCGTGGCCAGGAGGCTCTCGCCAGCGCGGAAGGCCTGGATGCTTCGCTGCTGGCCGCGCTCAAGGCATTGCGGCTGCGTCTCGCCAAGGAGCGCCAGGTGCCGGCCTATGTGGTGTTCTCCGACCGCACCCTGATCGACATGGCCGAACGCTGCCCGCGCGACCTCGACGCCTTCGCAGAAGTGAACGGTGTCGGTGCCGCGAAGCTCAAGGAGTTCGGTCCGATATTCCTCGAGGCGATCAACGCGCACCGATAGGGCGGGGCGACCGAGACAGCGCTGAATTCCAGCTTGCGCTGAAAAGGTTCCCAAATAGAAAAAGCCCGCCGGCGCGAGCCGACGAGCCTACTACGTACCGGGTCTGTAGATCAGACAGGCTGCTTGTTTGGCCCTGATATGGCAACCGCCACGACCGAGCTGAGCTTTTCGCGCTTCACAAGCGTCGGCTTCTCGTACGTCTTCAAAATAACCCCCTAGGTTGTAAGCTTTCCATCAATGGGGTGAAAGTTGCGTCGTGTAAAGCAAGGCTGTCAATTGCACCCAAAAAAGGTGCGCCACCGCCGGGTGGCGGGCAGGTTCTGAAATGGCCAGGGATCAGTCCGCCATTCAATCAACCAGCGGTCGATAGGTTGGTTCTTAGCCGGGTCTTGGTCTTGGCCGTGACCAGCATGAGCGCGGGCATTGCATGATGGATGGTGCGACGAGACGAGGCGTGCGCTGGACAATAGCCACTCGACCTTGTTTGTCTTCGGCAAACCGCTGTCGGCCAGGATTTCAGATCCTTGTCGGGTCTGATCGCTGATCGGTGCCAGCTAAGCAATTCGAACTGCTCGCCGGTCCAGAAGGCGATGTTCCCTGCAGGCGGCCATACCGCATTTGGAGGATGCCTATAGCGTTTTGCTTTACGTGGCTTTGTCGAGCGCTAGGGGGCGAAGATACATGTCGGATCAGGGCTAAAATTCGAAAGTCATGGAGCAATATGACAGCATGAAGCCAGAGATATTCGATCCATGGAAGCTGCGTTTCGAATTCGAGCGGAGAGGTCGATTGCACGGTCATATAATTTAGAAAGACGCCTTATCCAAGTCTTCGGAGTATCCTCCGTCTCTTTCTTCTTAGACACTCTGGCGAACGCAAATTTCTACCCAAAAATAGTCACAAGAGAATGTTGACTCTTCCGCAACGGAGGGCGTTTAAACTCGGGCTATTTTAGGGAGCTTTCAATGGCGTTGCGTATCAACCTGCCGGGTGGAACCTTTAAGGTGAAAACCTACCGTGAACTTCGCGTCAGGGAGCGAGAGCGGCGTGTGCCCGTACTAAAAGTCGGATCGATGTATTTCATCTGGTGGCCCAACAGCCAGAAGCCTTCCGACCCCGAGAAATCGAAGCGTCTTCCGGGCCAATAGCCATCATCAGACGGGCGTACTACCGTTCAGTCAAACGGGGCCAATCGCCGAGCGCCTGATGGAGGCCTTGATTGAATTTCTCCGAGCCGGCGAAGGCGACAACGCACCCCGGTTTGCAGTCGAACGGGGGTGACGCCCCTATGCCCGCCGTAAAAATGGATACCTCGTCTCGGATTCGAACCGAGAGTCTAGGGAAATGCACCTCCCTTTGCGTAACCCACTCCGCCACGAGGTGGATGATGCTTAGTCGCCAATTCGGCGAAAGTGAATATGCCAAATTTTTCGGAGCTTCGCGACAGAATTGGCTGCGGCGACGGCTGCGCACTCTTGCGGGAGGTCGGATACGCCTCAGCTAATTGTCATATTATCCAACCGCCGGTCGGGCAGGATCAGGAAATCACAATCCATAGCTGCGGATGAACCGCGCCTTGCCGCCCCGTGTTGACCCAAGGTCCACACAGGACCCGCTCGAATCGTTCCGGATGATGCGGAGCTACCAGATCCACTGAAAGGTGGACGAAAGGCCGATCGTAAAGGTTACGATGAAACACTTCCTATAGGAAGTGTTTCATCCGGCTGAGCCTAATGCAGTCCTGGATGCCATGTCATTATCCTTCGAGGCTGCTGGATGAAACAGAATTATCTATAGTGTTTCAGACGGCCAAGCGCTGTTGCAGATCGGTATCACTGCAACCAATGAATGCATGTCGCCGTTTGTCTGCATTGACATTTCTCACGGCTTTGTGAAGTACTCTTCTGGCTCAGATTTACGTGGGCCTTTTCCGTGGCGGGGGGGCAGTTCATCCGGCCTGAGCCTGGACGCAAACAGAAGCTTGCGACGGGTTTTTGCTCTTAAGTCTGACGCAATGTCAGACTGCAAGGCCCTTCCAGCTATTTGTTAGGCAACGAGAGGGCTAAAAGTGAAACTTCTTCTTCTGACGACCACCATCCTCACCTTGGCTTCTGGCGCGTCTTTCGCGGCGGATGCAGTGAACGGCGCCGAAGCGCTGCCGGTCGCCGCGACCTACAATTGGTCGGGAGGCTATGTTGGCGCGCAAATCGGCTATGCTTGGGGACGGTCAGTTTTTTCGACACCCAATGATGACGAAACAGGCCGATTTGATCCCGACTCCGTGATCGGCGGTCTCTATCTGGGTTACAATCACCAGATCAATGGCGGCCCTTGGGTGGTTGGCGTCGACGGTGACCTGACCTTCGGTGGCGAGCACAAGGCACACAAGTGGTCTTGGAGCGGCGACGGCGTTTACGATCCGGATCACGTGACTATCGGCCAGATCGACTATGCGGTAGCGCTGCGTGCCCGTGTTGGGTATGCCGTGGATCGCTGGCTGCCCTATGTCGCCGGAGGTGTTTCGACCGCGCGGTTCGCCTTTGCTCTCGATCACGACGGGACTGAGAATTGGGATTTTCAGCAAAAGCAGACGCTGACCGGTTGGAATATCGGCGTCGGCGTTGAATATGCTGCAACCGACAACCTCGTCGTGCGCGCCGAATACCGATACACGGATTTCGGATCAAAGAATTATTACGATGCCAATTGGGACGGCGAGAGCAAGATCAATCTGTCCTCCAACGATCTCCGTCTTGGGGTCGCCTACAAATTCTGACCTGCAGCCTTCTGTGTAGAGCTTGGCCCCGGCATCCCTCCGCCGGGGCTTTTCTTTATTTGCTGTCAGGGAAGGCAAAAAGACAGTTGTTGCCGAGCCGATATTGATTCTAACGCTCAAGCGGCCTGAAGCATCTGGTGTTGCGGTGGGCCTGCCTCCCGGTAGAAGGGATAGAGGTCTGCATGCAAATCCGGGAAATGCCTCCATGGCGGCCTCGCCATCGCCGAAAAGGGCCATGCGCTGCGCCGAGGCGAGATGCCGTTCCTGCCGTGTCGAGGTGCGCAGCCGCGCCTTGCGCAAGATGCGCGGTCAGGAAGCTCTCGCCAGCGCGGAAGGCCTGGATGCCTCGCTGCTGGCCACGCTCAATGCATTGCGGCTGCGTCTCGCCAAGGAGCGCCGGCCTATGTGGTGTTCTCCGACCGCATCCTGATCGACATGGCCGAACGCTGCTCGCCCGACCTCGACGCCTTCGCAGAAGTGAACGGTGTCGGCGCCGCGAAGCTCAAGGAGTTCGGTCAGGTTTTTCTGAGCGCAATCGCCGCGCACCAATCCGCATCGGCGTGAAAGCGACTACGCGGCAATGGCCAAAACGGTGGTCTCGCCGGGGTGCCCCGGCATCAACTTGAGTCTACGCTCATTTGTGCAATGCGTCTATGAAAACTGAAATTAAACCCGAAAATAATGTTTTGCGTACACACTACGTCATAGTTAATAGACGGCGTTTTGTTTAAGTGCTCAAATAGATTTGTCATCAGCCATTGTATGGGCGCTGGTGCTTGAGAGCGCCTAACATTCTCCCGCCCGAGCGGGAGCCATTCAGTGACAGTCAGCCAACCCTATGTGTTTTCAGGGATCCCCATCGAAACCAGTGACGGCAATGTTTCGATTGTCTGTACACTTCCTCAAATGGCCGACGTCCTGGCCAACGACTGGCCATCCGATGGCCCGATGTTTTTGGCCGCGCTCGCTGCCTTGGTGGGAGAAAGGGTGGGGCGTTGCAGCACGAGGGACGTCCACCGAGCCTTCATTGCAGCGGCGCTCGAAGCAGATTGTCTGCCTGATAGCTACATGAAGAATTGAGCGCGAAATGCCTCCAACCCTCCGGGCGACACTTTGTGAAACAAGAGATGCGTTGCACGTGCTGCGAAGGGCTCTCTTTGCCTGCGGACATATCGAAGCCATGAAGGAAATCGATTCCCTCATAGGCGTGGCCGAAGACAAGGCAGTCCACGCGATCGGCTCCATCGACCGCGCAGAAATTCGAAGGCCTGTGCTTGTGGCGGTGGCAAATCCGGCGGAGCCGGCAGCTATTGTTCTGCCGGTCGTTCAGCCCATGAAGCTTGGCGAGCTTCGCGACCAGGGAATGGGCCTTAGCGCATATTGCGGCAATCCCCGTTGTGGTCATCTGCGCTCGCTTGATCTCGATGGCCTGATCGAGATCTATGGGACACACTATGATTTCATCACCGAAAGGCGACTGGCATCAAAACTGGTATGCAAACGGTGCCAAAATATTGGAGGAAGGCTCGTCGTGGTCTCCGACAAAAGGCCCCGGTATTGATTGCCAGATCGACCGCGCTCGAATTGGATCGCCCGGAAACCGGTAAGTTGCTCCACCACATCAAGTCGGAGAAGGGCTTTTTCGAGGGGCGGATCGTTCCCGACGATCTCGGATCTATCATCTGCGTAAAGGCGAAGCGCACGAATACGCGAATCAAGTCGCAGTCCGGCGCCTTCCTGTTGTTCGGGCACGAGGCCGCGCTGCCCGATGCGGGACAAGACGACATCGAGATCAGCCGGGTGACGATCAAGAATAAGGCGCACATTCTTAATCAGCTCGACCGGATCAACATCAACGCCACGACCGTCTATCCGAGCATCGACCAGACCGCAGTTCATTTGCGAGATCAGCACCAGTCGCCGAAGCCTGTCAGAACGGCCCCAAGCGATACGTCCGACGGTTTTCCAGACGTTTGACGGGACGGTTTCGACCCAATCCCGATATGATTTGATGGCACAGTATCGGGCTATAGCGTGGAAACGGCGGTTCCCTATACCGCATGGTGTGTGCGGCGATCGGCGGCTATGCCGGGCCATAGAGGGCAATCGGCGGGGCTGGCGGGCCGCGCCCGACGATGATGAGCACTACGTCTACGCTATAGCCCTCTAATTCCGCCCGACTGTGAGCGCACCGCTCCATCAGTGCCGCCTGCGGCCAGTATCGGATAAACCGCCTGAAACCGAGACGTGGGGCGCAAGTCTGGCTTTCGCCGGTTCATTCGAGATCAGCGTCGATGCGGCCGATCTGTCCGTCGGCGTTGACGGACATCTCCAGCAAGCCGATCTCGTGGCCGAAGTCGCCGGTGAAATCGACCCGCACGCCGGCATGGTCGTCGCCCAGAATTCCGACCGAGAGAAGATGTGTCACGGTGTGATAGCCGACGAAGAAGCGGTCCAGGTACTCTCGAATGCCGGCATGTCCAGAGAAACTTTCGCCAACGGAAGCATCCTCGATAATCGCATTGGTCGCAAACAGGGCCAGCGCGGCTTCAACATCAAAGGCATTGGTCGCTTTGATCAGCCGGCCCACAGTTTTGAACAGCGTGCCGTTTTCAGTCATCTCCTCAGCTCCCGTGCATCATAATTCAGCCGGCTATTGATCCCAAGAACCGGGAGCACCAGCGTGTAAAAGCCGGTCGAATGATCGGTGTCGTTCAAAGTCGGAAAGGTGCGATCAAACATGAAGTAATCCCGATTTAGATTATGTAACCGCCGGTCACTTCGATGTTCTGCGCATTGATCCAACGGTTGTCGTCGGCTAACAGGCAGGCGATCATGCAGCCGATGTCATCCGGTTCCCCGACCCGCCCTAGAGCGGTCTGACCGGCAAGTTGGGCTTCGAACACGTCGTTGAGGCCCCCGCCAAGTTCAGTACGGATGGCGCCCGGCGCGATGGAATTGGCTCGGATCCGACGGTCGCCGAATTCCTTGGCCATGTAGCGCGTCAGCACTTCGAGCCCACCCTTGAAAGATGCGTAGGGTGCGACACCGGCAGTCGCGACACGGCTCGTAGAACTGGCCACGTTTATAATGTGTCCGCCATCGGCCATCAGCGGCAACAGCGCCTGGGTCAGGAAGAACGGCCCCTTGAGATGCACCCTGAAGAGGCCATCAAACTCATCCTCGGTCACGGTTGCGATGGGGTTGTAGAGACCGTGACCGGCGTTGTTCACGAGAAAGTCGAAGCTTGTGCGGTCCCAGGTCGTGGAGAGAGTCTGGTGGACCGCCTCGCGAAACGAGAGGAACGTCGTGCTGTCGCCGACGTCGAGCTTCAGTGCGATGGCCTTGCCACCATCTGCCTCGATGGCTCGCACGACGTTTCTGGCTGCCTCTGGATTGCCGTTGTAGGTCAAGATGACGCCCATGCCGCGTTTGGCGCACTGAATCGCAGTGCTCGCGCCGATGCCTCGGCTGCCGCCGGTGATGATGACGATGCTCATGATCTCGTTCTCCTTTGATTGTGACCAAAGGGATAGCAGCCGAGCAAAAGCACCGCCCTCACGATCCTCTCCGAATATTGCCTATTTCTGCTTTTTGGTTGATTGCAATACGCCGCTGTGGAACAACGATATCCATGGAAATTCAGCTTCGGGAACTACGGCAACTGGCCTCCAAGGCGGAAAACCGACGCACCGAGACGGGTATCCCTCGTGTCGCCATGGTGCAGGGAGAAGTTCCCGAGCATCGGCTCGCGGCTGTCTACGAGCCCATGGTCAATCTGATCCTGACGGGATCAAAGACAATGACCGTTGGCGACCGGACGTTACGGTATGATCCGGCAACGTATTTTGTGATGTCCGTCGATCTGCCTGCAGTCGGCTCCGTGCACAGATCTGATGATGGCGATCCCTACCTTGCGATCAGTCTGACGCTAGAACCGGCAATCGTCGCAAACCTGCTGGCCGATCTGCCCAAACCTGCCGGAGGACACCTCTACAGCCCCGGTTTTTCCGTGGCACCGGTCACGCCCGAATTGCTCGACGCCTGGGTTCGCATGCTTCGGTTGATGGAGCGTTCGAACGAGGTGGCGGCGCTTGCGCCGGCATATGAGCGCGAGATCTTGTTCCGGGTGTTGCAAGGGCCACTCGGCTGGATGCTTCGTGATATCGCGACCCCCGAGACCGCTCTTTCGCGGATCGGTATCGCCATTCAATGGACCAGGGAAAACTTTGCCAAGCCGCTTCGCGTCGAAACGTTGGCGGAGATGACGGCCTTGAGCGTTTCGGCCTTCCATCGTCACTTCAAAGCTGTCACCGCGCTCAGCCCCTTGCGGTATCAAAAACATTTACGGCTGCTGCATGCGCGGTCGCTTCTTATCGCCGGAGAAGGCAGCGCCACGTCCATCGCGTTCGAAGTGGGGTACGAAAGCCCGAACCAGTTCAGCCGCGAATACGCACGTCAATTCGGCTTGCCACCCTCCAAGGATGCTGCGCGACTACGCCAAAAAGCCCCACATAACGCCGAACGATTTCTGTCGGTAACCACTGGATGAAGGTTGCAGCGCAGCCCACTTTCCGGTGCCTGGGCAAATGAAACTCCCAGGTCAGGATCGTGCAATCGGCGGAGTTTGGCGGCAACTCGTTCCCAAGTATGGACATTTTGGCCTGCATGGCGGAGAGGGAGGGATTCGAACCCCCGATGGGCTTGCACCCATGCCGCATTTCGAGTGCGGTGCATTCGACCACTCTGCCACCTCTCCGCGGTCATGGTCCGCCGTTGCCAGCGCGGCGCACTAGATAACGGCTGAGCGGACAGGTTACAAGGCCAAATCCGCCGCTTTCTCAGCTTCTTGGATAAGGGGTGGTTTTGCCGGGCAAGGGAGCCGCGATCGGCTCCGGTCGGGGCCGGCCGCGGGGGCGTGATGGGCGCGCTGGCATCGCCGGACGTTGCTCTTTCCTGCTGACGGCAGGAGAGCAGATGTAGCGCTGCAGAGCAGATGTAGCGCTGCATGTCGTTGCGGATGCCACAAGCCGGCAAACGGCTGGTCGCGTTGGCGATCTCTCGGCCAGTTGTCTTGACTTCAACCCAACCTTCGGTTAGGGACAGCGCGCAATCGGCGTGGAGGGTTCTTCCGCGCCGCTTGTTTTTTGAACCCGCAGACTGACAAAAAGACGGCCGAACCGCCTGACGCGGTTCATCAAGGCCGACCGAACAGCGAAAGGCAAAAAATGTTCGCAGTCATTAAAACGGGCGGCAAGCAATATCGCGTAGCCGCCAACGATCTCCTGAAGATCGAAAAAGTCGAAGCCAGTGTCGGCGATATCGTCGAGATCGGCCACGTGCTCGCGCATGGCGAGGGCGAAAATGTCACGTTCGGCGCGCCGTTCGTGGAAGGCGCTTTGGTTACCGCCGAAGTCGTCGAGCAGGGCAAGAACCGCACCGTCATCGCTTTCAAGAAGCGCCGCCGGCAGAATTCGCGCCGCAAGATCGGCCATCGCCAGCTTTTGACCACCGTGCGGATCTCCGAGATCCTGCTGGATGGTGCCAAGCCGTCGAAGAAGGCCGAGGCAAAGGCGCCCAAGAAGGAAGCCAAGGCCAAGTCCGAAGAGACCGCCGCAGCGCCGCTGTTCAAGGCGCCGAAGGGCGAACCTGACGACCTGACCGTGATCAAGGGCATCGGCCCCGTCGCGGCCAAGGACCTGAACGAGCAGGGCATCATCACCTTCGCCCAGCTCGCCAAGCTGTCCGACAAGGACGTGGCGAAGATCGACGAGCACATGCCGTTCAGCGCCGACCAGATCAAGGACTGGCGCGAACAGGCCAAGGAACTCGCGAAGTAGCATTTCCGGCGCACCGAGTTGCCGGATCGGACTTGAAACGGAACGCTTGCGCGTTCATAAGAGCTTTTAGGCGCCTTGCGGCGCAACGGAGTAGTTAGATGGCACACAAGAAAGCTGGCGGCTCGTCGCGCAACGGTCGCGACTCGCATTCCAAGCGCCTGGGCGTGAAAAAATTCGGCGGCGAAGCCGTCATCCCGGGCAACATCATCATTCGTCAACGCGGCACCACGTGGCATCCCGGCGTCAATGTCGGCATGGGTACTGACCACACGCTTTTTGCGCTCGAATCCGGCGCCGTGACGTTCAACAAAAAAGCCAATGGCCGAACCTACGTATCGGTGAACCCGATTACCAAAGCAGCGGAGTAGCCGGTTCCGCACTAGAACACCGGCGCCCATCTCGGGAACCGGTGTCTGGAAAAGCCAGGAAAAGGATCAGGGGAGATGGGTTTCCATCTCCCCTTTTTCTTGCGCCTGGAGAACTGAAATGGTTGCCGAAGCTGAAGACACGGATGACGAAAGTTACGCGATAGACTGCCCGGTGCTGGTCACCGAGCGGCTGGTGATGCGCGCACCCCGCGAAGAGGACATCGCGCAGCTGGTCGAACTCGCTGATAACCGTCACGTCGCCGAAATGCTGGCCCGCATGCCGCATCCCTATGGCGAGGCCGAGGCGCGTGCCTTCCTTGCCATGACAAAGTCGCGCCGCGCCGGCATCGCCTATGCGTTGACGCTGTCCGGCACCGACACATTCGTCGGCTGTGCCGGCCTCAACACGACGGACCGTGGCCTGGAACTCGGCTACTGGATCGGCGAGCCCCACTGGAAGCGTGGCTACGCGACGGAGGCCGCGCACGCACTGGTCGACCTCGCCTTTCAGAAGACGACGATCCAGGTGCTGCATGCCTCGACGCGGGTCATCAATCCGGCGTCGCGCCGGGTCATCCACAAATGCGGCTTCCAGTATGCCGGACAGGGCATGCTGAACTCGATCGTCGCCGGCCAGGTGCCGGTCGAGCGTTACCGGCTCGACAGGAAGACCTGGACGAGTCTCAGGAACTGGGTCCACTTTTGATGTGTGCTGATATTCAGGTGATACCGGCCTGCGAATGGCTGACCTGAATCTCAACACACCTCGGCGCGTGGGCCTCAGGATGAGATCAGCCCAACTCGATCCAGACCGGCAAATGGTCGGAGCCGACGGCTTGCCGGTCGACCCAGAGGCGCTTCAGCGAGCGGGCAAGCGAAGCGCTGGTGAAGACATAGTCGATGCGCTTGTGGCGGCTGGCATCTTCGGGTCGTCTGGGATCGACCCACGTGAGGAGATCGGCAACGTTGAGGCGCAATGCGGCATCGACGGCAAAGTCAGCGGTCAGCGGCATGCCGAATTCATGGTCGGGCCGGCCGGCCAGTTCGACATATTCGGGCGAGCCGGCCAGCATGTTGAAATCGCCCATGGCGACAAAGGCTTCGGGATGCGGCAATTCCGGCAGGCCGATCTCGGCGACGCCGGACAGTGCGCCGCCTTCCAGCGCATAATTCAGCAGGCGCTGGCGCAGGAACTGGATCTGGCTGGCGCGTTCAACCGGGCTGCGGTGATCGAGATGGATGGAATAGAAGCGGATGAAACCAAGCGGCGTCTCGATCAGTGCCTCGAGCGCGCCACGCTGGAAATTCATGACCTCGAAGCTGCGGCTGCGCGGCAGAAGCAGGTTGCGCGACAGATGAATGGGCGTCTTCGACAGCATCATGTTGCCGAGCTGGAAGGTCGTGGTGACAGCGCGGCCGTTCTCGATGCGCGAGCCGATATTGGCTTCGAAATTGCTGCCATAGACGGCAAAGTAATCAGGCAGCGCTTCGCCGAGTTCGGCGACCATGTCGCGTCCGCCGTTCCTGGGGTTGTTGCGGGTAACCTCCTGCAGCGCGATCACGTCGGCGCCGCGCACGGCGTCCGCAATGCGCCCGACATCGTATTGCCCGTCGAGGCCGATGCCATACTGGATATTGTAGGTTGCAACCTTCATTGCGCCATCTCTCCGGCCGCACTAGCAAAACGGCCTCGCCCTTCGCCCCGCCTTGGTTTAGAGCAAGGGCTAAGGTTTAGAGCAATGCCGCAAGGCCAATAAAAGAAACTGCAATCCAATGAAATTTCTCGATCAAGCCAAGGTTTACATACGCTCCGGCGACGGCGGCGCCGGTTCGGTGTCGTTCCGGCGCGAAAAATTCATCGAGTTCGGCGGACCCGACGGCGGCGACGGCGGGCGGGGCGGCGATGTCTGGCTGGAGGCGGTCAACGGGCTGAACACGCTGATCGACTATCGCTACCAGCAGCATTTCAAGGCCAAGACCGGCATTCACGGCATGGGCCGCAACATGACCGGTGCCAAGGGCGCCGACGTCACGCTGAAAGTGCCGGCGGGAACGCAGGTGTTCGAGGAAGACAACGAAACGCTGATCTGCGACCTGACGGTGGTCGGCCAGCGCTTCCTTCTGGCCAAGGGCGGCAATGGCGGCTTCGGCAACCAGCATTTCAAGACCTCGACCAACCAGGCGCCGCGCCGCGCCAATCCCGGCCTGCCGGGCGAAGAGCTCAACATCTGGCTGCGGCTGAAGCTGATCGCCGATGCCGGACTGGTCGGGTTGCCCAATGCCGGCAAGTCGACTTTCCTGGCGGCCGTCACCGCGGCCAAGCCGAAGATCGCCGACTATCCGTTCACGACGCTGCATCCGGGCCTTGGCGTTGCCCGCATCGATGCGCGCGAATTCGTCATCGCCGACATTCCCGGCTTGATCGAAGGCGCGCATGAGGGCGTCGGCATCGGCGACCGCTTCCTTGGCCATGTCGAGCGCACGCGCGTGCTGCTGCATCTCGTCTCGGCGCAAGAGGAGAATCCCGGCAAGGCCTACAAGACCGTGCGCGCCGAGCTCGAAGCCTATGGCAACGGGCTGACCGACAAGGTCGAGATCGTGGCGCTTTCCCAGGTGGATACGCTCGATGCCGATGCGCGCAAGAAGAAGGTCGCGTCGCTGAAGCGCGCCGCCGGCCGCGCGCCGATGCTGTTGTCCGCCGTCACCGGCGAAGGCGTCGAGGCGGTGCTGCGGGCGCTGATGTCGGTGGTGGCCGAAGCGCGCGACAAGATCGCGGCGCCGGTCGAGACGCGCTGGGACAAGTAGTGCCATGCAGTCGCTGAAGAAATACCGGCGCATCACCGTCAAGATCGGCTCGGCACTGCTCGTCGACCGTGCAACAGGCCTGAAGCGCGACTGGCTGGCTTCGCTGGCCGACGACATCGCCGTGCTGGCCCAGGGCGGTGCCGAGATCCTCGTCGTGTCGTCCGGTGCCATCGCGCTCGGCCGCACTATTCTGGGCCTTGGCAAGCGGGCGCTGAAACTCGAAGAGAGCCAGGCGGCCGCTGCCGTTGGCCAGATCGCGCTGGCCGGCGCCTGGTCGGACGCGCTCGGCAAGGGCGACCTGAAATCGGGCCAGATTCTTTTGACCCTTGGCGACACCGAGGAACGCCGGCGGTATCTCAATGCGCGGGCGACGATCTCGACGCTCTTGAAGATGAAGGCGGTGCCGGTCATCAACGAGAACGACACGGTGGCGACCTCCGAAATCCGCTATGGCGACAACGACCGGCTGGCGGCGCGTGTCGCGACGATGATGGGCGCGGACTTGCTGGTGCTGCTCTCCGATATCGACGGGCTCTACACGGCGCCGCCGGCCAAGGACCCGGAAGCAAAATTCATCCCGGTGGTCGATCGCATCACGCCGGACATCGAGGCGATGGCTGGAGCCGCCGCGTCCGAACTGTCGCGCGGCGGCATGCGGACCAAACTCGATGCCGGCAAGATCGCCACCGCCGCCGGCACCGCCATGATCATCACTTCTGGCACCCGTCTGTCGCCGCTGATGGCGATCGAGCGCGGCGAACGCGCGACCTTCTTCCGGCCGAGCAGCAATCCGGTGAAGGGCTACAAGACCTGGATCGCCGGGCAGCTCGAACCGGCGGGGCGGCTCACCGTCGATGCGGGAGCCATCGGCGCGCTCAAGTCGGGCAAGTCGCTGCTCCCGGCCGGCGTCAAGCTGGTCAGCGGCAATTTCGCGCGCGGCGATACCGTGGCGATCCTGTCGCCCGAGGGCCGCGAGATCGCGCGCGGGCTGGTTGCCTATGATGCCGCCGATGCCGTAAGGATCGCTGGCCTGAAGACAGCGGAAATCGAAACCGTGCTTGGCTATGAGGCGCGTTCGGCGATGATCCACCGCGACGATCTGGTGGTGAGCTTTGCCGGTGACCAGGTGCTGGCTGCGGGTGATGTAAGCGGAGGATGAGCCATGCTGAAGCTGCATGAAAAATCCGGGGATGACGCTGCTGCGCTGATGGCTGACATCGGCCGTCGCGCCCGTGCTGCCGCCCGACCGCTGGCCATTGCCGCGACCGCCGCCAAGAACGCGGCGCTTGTCGCCATGGCTGAGGCGATTGTTGCCCGGGAAGGCGGTATCCTCGACGCCAACGCCATAGACATCTCGAATGGCGAGGAATCAGGCCTGTCGGCCGCCTCCATGGACCGGCTGAAACTAACGCCGGCGCGTGTCCATGCCATGGCTCAGGGTATCCGCGAGATCGCCGGGCTGCGCGACCCGGTCGGTGACGTCATCGCCGAATGGGACCGGCCGAACGGCCTGCATATCGAGCGCGTGCGCACGCCGCTCGGCGTCATCGGTGTCATCTATGAAAGCCGGCCGAACGTCACGGCGGATGCCGGCGCGCTCTGCCTCAAGGCCGGCAATCCCGTCATCCTGCGCGGCGGCTCGGATTCGCTCAATTCATCGGCTGCCATCCATGCCTGCCTCGTCGAAGGGCTGAAGGCCGCCGGCCTGCCGGAAGACGCCATCCAGCTGGTGCCGACAACCGACCGCGCCGCTGTCGGCGAGATGCTCAGAGGACTCGGCGGCACGCTCGACGTCATCATTCCGCGCGGTGGCAAAAGCCTTGTCGAGCGCGTCCAGAACGAGGCGCGGGTGCCGGTCTTCGCCCATCTCGAAGGCATCTGCCATCTCTATGTCGACCGCTCGGCCAATCTCGACATGGCCGTCAAGATCGCCGTCAACGCCAAGATGCGGCGCACCGGCGTCTGCGGCGCCGCCGAGACGCTGCTGATTGATCATGCCGTCGCTTCAACACATGTGGTGCCGATCCTCGACGCGCTGCGCGCCGCGGGTTGCGAGATCCATGCCGATGCCGAAGTGCTGAAAGTGTTCTTCGACGCCAAGCCGGCTGATGATGCCGACTGGGTGACCGAATATCTCGACGCCATCATCGCGGTGAAGCTGGTCGACGGTGTGGCCGGTGCGATCGAGCACATCGAGACGTTCTCCTCGCATCACACCGAGGCGATCGTCGCCGAGGACGCGCAGGCCGTGGAGCGTTTCTTCAACGAAATCGATTCGGCGATCCTCCTGCACAACGCCTCGACGCAGTTCGCCGATGGTGGCGAGTTCGGCATGGGCGCCGAGATCGGCATCGCCACCGGCAAGATGCATGCGCGCGGCCCGGTCGGCGTCGAGCAACTGACTTCGTTCAAATACCGCGTGCGCGGGTCCGGCCAGATACGGCCTTGAGCGACAATTCCCTGTCCTTGCCGGATATTGGGCATCGATATCTGAAGATGCCGCATGCCGAGAGGGGGCTGGCTGTCGGGCTGTTCGGCGGCTCGTTCAATCCGCCGCATGCCGGCCACGCGCTGGTCGCCGAGATTGCGCTGCGGCGGCTGGCGCTCGACCAGTTGTGGTGGATGGTGACGCCAGGCAATCCGCTGAAGAGCACACGGGAACTGGCGCCGCTGGCGGATCGGCTGCAGCTGTCGGAGCAGATCGCCAAGAACCCGAAGATCAAGGTCACCGCCTTCGAAGCCGCCCATCATGTCCGCTACACCGCCGACACGCTGGCGCTGGTCAAGGCGCGCAATCCCGGTGTCGACTTCGTCTGGATCATGGGTGCCGACTCGCTGCGTGACTTCCACCGCTGGCAACGCTGGCGCGAGATCGTCATGACCTTCCCGATCGCCGTCATCGACCGCCCCGGGGCGACACTGTCGTTCCTGTCGTCGGTCGTCGCCAAGACCTTCGACTACGCGCGCGTCGACGAAGGCGATGCGCCACGCCTTGCCCGGATGAAGGCGCCGGCCTGGACGTTCATCCACGGCCCGCGATCGTCGCTGTCATCGAGCGCGATCCGCAGGATGGCGAAGGGGTGAGCGGCCGTCCCGCTCATGTCGCTTTTACGGCTGCATTTGCCTGTTTCCTGGGCAATCCTGAGCGAGCATGACAACTCTCGACAAAAGCCGCGCCAGGATCGATCCGGAACAGGGCCATGAGCCGACGCCGCTGATCGCGATCACCAGTGTCATCCTGTCGATGGCGTTGATCGCCGTCGGCAACGGGCTGATGTTTGCCTACATCCCGGTGCGGCTTGGCGTCGAGGGCTTCGATCCGACCTGGGCCGGGCTTATCGTCACCGGCCTGTCGGCCGGTGGCCTCGCCGGCTGCATCCTGACTGGACCGCTGGTGCGCAGGGTGGGACACGCCCGCGCCTTCATGGTGCTGTCGGCGCTGATCGCACTGTCCAACGCGGCTGTCGGTGCGGGGCCACACCCGCTTTTGTGGATCGCCGCGCGCGCACTCTACGGTTTCGCCATATGCGGCCTGTTCATCGTCGCGCAGAGCTGGCTGAACGATGTCGTCGCCAATGCGATACGCGGCAGGGTCATGGCCTTCTTCTACGTTGCCTATGTCGCGGGGCTTGGCGTCGGTTATGCCGCCTCGGCGCTGATAGACATCAGGACCGCTGAAGGACCGTTGGTCGGCATCGTCTTCACGGCACTTTCGATCCTTCCTGTCGGCCTGACCAGGCTTCGCCAACCGCCGGCACCGCAGGCGGCGTCAGTGGCGCTCCGGCGCGCCTGGCGGATTTCCCCGGTGGGTGTCGCCGGCATGCTTGCCGTCGGCGGCCTGTCCATGGCGATTGCCGGTTTTGCGCCGATCCACGCCACCGCCAAGGGTTACAGCCAGGCCGACGTGGCATTGCTGCTGTCGTCGATGCCGCTTGGCACGCTGATCCTGCAGATCCCGCTCGGCTGGATTTCCGACCGCACGGACCGCCGCTATGTGCTTATGGGCGCCTCGGCGCTCGCCATGGCGGCGGGTATTTTTGCGCTCGGCTTCGACGGCGGTGCGCTGGCGACGCTGATGGTGATCTATATCATCTGGGACGGCGCGTCGGAATCGATCTATTCGCTGTCCAGCGCGCATGCCGCCGATCGCGCCGGCAAGGACGACATGGTGGCGCTGTCCAGTTCGCTTTTGTTTGCGTGGTCGCTGGCGGGTTTCGTCGTGCCGGGCATCGTGACCGCGCTTTCCGCCGTCTACGGAACGCAGGCCTTCATCTACGTGGCCATCGTCATCGCCGCTGCCTTCTGCGTGTTCGTGCTTTGGCGGGTGATTACGACACAAGCCGTTCCCGCCGCCGAGACCGGCACGTTCGCGCCGATGACGGCGCAGGCACCCCTGCCGGTGGAACTCGCCTTCGCGCCCGACGATCAGGCCAAGCACAGGGACAATTGATTATTGCCGGCGCGCTTGCGGTTGCGGCGCTTGCGGCGGCGGCAGCGGGATCGAAATGCCTTCGTTGTCGAATTCCTGCTTGGCGCGCTTGACGAGATCGGTCTGGGTGGCGAAGAAATCCGCTGATGATGTCCAGTAGCGCAGGGCAATGGAGACTGTGCTGTCGCCCAAGGTCGCCACGAAGGCGATGGGGGCGGGCTCGCGCTTGACCCGCCGTTCGGCGGCGGCAATGGCGAGCAGCGTCTTCTGTGCCCGGTCGATGTCGTTCCAGGAACCGATGCTGAGCGTGACGTCGCCACGGCGCACGCCGTTGCGGCTGAAGTTGCGCACCGGCTGGCTCCAAAGCGTCGAATTGGGCGCCAGGATATAGATACCGTCGGCGGTGCGCAGGCTTGTCGCGAACAGGCCGATCTCTTCGATCGTCCCGGCAATCGAACCGACCTCGACGGATTCGCCTATGCGGAACGGTCGCAGCGCCAGTAACATGATGCCGGCGGCGATGTTCTGCAGCGTGCCCTGCAGCGCCAGGCCGATGGCCAGGCCAATGGCGCCGATGGCGGCGATGATCGACGCGGTCTGCACGCCGAACTGGCCGAGTACCATGATGGTGACAAGGATCAGGATGGCATAGCGGACGATCTTCGAGAAGAAATGCCGCAACGTCGCGTCGAAACCGTGGATGTGGCCGAGGCCGGCGAAGATCGAGCGTTCGGCGAGGCCGGCGACGATGTAGCCGACAACCAGCAGGATGACGGCACCAATGGCCGAGAAAGCGTAGGAGACGATCAGCGTTGAGAGCTGCGCGAGGCCGGCCTGGACGGTGAGAAGGGCGTTTTGCGGGTCGATCGGCATGGCAGGATTCCGGTTGGTCGATGAGCCGATAACCCATGCCGGCGGCGTGGGTTCCGATCTTTTCGGGATTGCAGCGGAACCACAGTGACAGCGATACGTTCACCCGCAGCGGGCGCCCGTCTTGAAACTGCAACGGAACTCTGCCTATCTAAGCGGTGTCGCCTGCTTTGAAGGGTGATTTGGTTGTTCTTGCTGCGAAAGGAAATACACTGAGAACAGCACTGCGGAAGAGGGCCGACATTGTGCCTTCGCCGGCCGGGATCAGCGTAAACGACGCCGTGTCCCGCGCCATCAAGACAGTCCTTGCCAGTCTGGAAGACTCCAAGGCCGAAAATATCGTCTCAATCGACATTCAGGGAAAATCGAGCCTCGGCGACTATATGGTCGTCGCATCGGGCAGATCGCACCGTCATGTCGCGGCTGTCGCCGATCATCTCCTCAAGGCGCTCAAGGATGCCGGTCTAGGCACGGCGCGCGTTGAAGGACTGGCAGGCGCCGACTGGGTCCTGATCGATTCTGGCGACATCATCGTCCATGTCTTCCGGCCCGAAGTTCGCGACTTCTACAATCTGGAAAAGATGTGGCAGTCGCCGGACCTAGAGGAAGAGACCCTCCACTGAGCGTCTCTTCGAGGTAAGGATGAAGATTACCGTTCATGCCGTGGGCCGGATGAAAGCCGGCCCCGAGAAGCAACTCGCCGACCGTTATTTCGAGCGCTTCGCCAAGAGCGGCCCCGCAGTCGGGCTGGAATTTGCCGGCATTGCCGAGATCGCGGAAGGTCGCGCCCAGACCGCAAACGAGCGCCGGCGCGAGGAAGGCCAGAAACTGCAGACCCTGCTGCAGCAGGGCACCGCGCTGATATTGCTCGATGAGCGCGGCAAGGGATTTTCATCGGAAGATTTCGCCGGACGTATCGGCCTGCTGCGCGACGGCGGCCGCAAGGCGATGGTCATCGCCATTGGCGGCGCCGACGGCCACGATCAATCGCTGCGCGACCAGGCCGACCTGGTGCTGTCGTTTGGCATGATGACATGGCCGCACCAACTGGTCCGGGTCATGCTGGGCGAGCAACTCTACCGGGCCGCCACGATCCTCTCCGGCCATCCGTATCATCGGTCGTGAGCCGATCGGATATCCGCAGTGGATAAGCGTCGGCCGCCCGGATTTTTGCCCCAATATACAGCGATATCGCGCGCACAGGGGGCTTTCGAACATGGTTGATGGTTCGTTAACGAAGCCACGCATAGAATCGGGCTTCAATGTCTGAGCAGGGAAAATCGAGAGCGGGCTTTTGGCGCACGCGCAGCTGCCTGGCAGCGGCGGCAGTGCTGCTTTCGCTTGGCGTGGCGCGGGCCGAAAACCCGCTCGACACAGCCCCTGATCCGAACCAGAGCCGCGCCGAGTACGAGCGGGTCTCGAAGGAGATCACGCTGTCGTCCGAGCGGCTGGCCAAGCTTGCCGCCGACATCGCGGCGGTCAAGAAGGATCATGCCTCGATCACGGCGGCACTGATCCAGTCGGCGATGACCGAGCAGAAGCTCGGCCAGGACATCGAGGACATCGGCGGCAAGCTGGAAGGGTTGAAGGACCAGGAACAGAAGATCCGAGCCTCGCTGCTGGCGCGTCGCGACGTGCTGGCCGAGGTGCTCGGCGCCCTGCAACGCATGGGGCTCAACCCGCCGCCGGCGATCCTGGTGAAGCCGGAGGACGCGCTGTCTTCGGTGCGCAGCGCCATCCTGCTGGGCGCTGTCGTGCCGGAACTGCGCCAGCAGACCGACACATTGCTGGCCGACCTCAAGGAGCAGGCGCGGGTGACGGCTTCGATCGAGGCCGAGCGGGCGCGGCTGACGGCGGCGGTCGGGGATCAGGTGGCCGAAAAGAAGCGACTGAGCATGCTGCTCGAGGCCAAGCAGAAGCTCGAATCGGACACGGAAACGGAACTGGCCGCCGAAAAGCAGCGCTCCCAGGACCTGGCGGCCAAGGCCACCAGCCTGAAGGACCTGATCGCCTCGCTGGAAACCGAGGCCGACAAGAACCGCAAGGCGGCCGAGGCCGCGCGCCAGGCGGCGGCCGACGCCAAGGCGACCGGCGATGACAAGGCAACCGGTGACAAGGCCGGAACATCGACGGAACTGGCGTCGCTGCCCGTGCCGGAGGCCAATCGCCTTGCCGCCGCAACACCGTTTTCGGCGCTGCAGGGGCAGATCGGTCTGCCGGTTACCGGCAAGATCAAGCGGAAGTTCGGCACTGACGACGGTAACGGCGCGGTGATGCAGGGCGACATGGTTGCGACACAATCGGGAGCCATCGTCACCGCGCCGGCGGATGGGAATGTGCTTTATGCGGGGCCGTTTCGCTCTTATGGACAACTCTTGATCCTGAACGCAGGTGACGGCTATCATGTCGTCCTGGCCGGGATGAGCAGAATCAGTGTCGCGACTGGCCAGTCAGTGCTCGCAGGAGAGCCGGTCGGCGCGATGGCAGAGGCCAGGGTGGCAAGCACCTCGGCGACGAAGACTTTGGATGCCACGCCGGAACTCTATGTAGAGTTCCGCAAGGATGGAAAACCCGTCGATCCGACCCCATGGTGGGCGGACCGTTTTTCTGGAAGGACGTGAAATGATGCGGAAACTGTCGCTTCTGTTTGCCGGTGCGCTGATGGGCGCGTCCGCCATGAGCCTTGTCTATGGCGCGCCCGGCTCGACGGCGAATGCTGCAGGGTCCGAGACCTACAAGCAACTGGCGATCTTCGGCGACATCTTCGAGCGCGTGCGGGCCCAGTATGTGACGCCGCCCGACGACAAGTCGCTGGTCGAGAACGCCATCAACGGCATGCTTGCCTCGCTCGATCCGCATTCGTCCTACATGAACGCCGAGCAGGCGCAGGACATGCGGGTGCAGACCAAGGGTGAGTTCGGCGGCCTCGGCATCGAGGTCACCATGGAAAACGACCTGGTCAAGGTCATCACACCGATCGACGACACACCGGCAGCCAAGGCTGGCGTGCTCGCGGGCGATTATATCGCCAAGATCGATGGCGAAGAGGTTCGTGGCCTCACCCTCAACGACGCGGTCGAGAAGATGCGCGGCCTGGTCAACACGCCGATCAAGCTCACCATCCTGCGCCAGGGCGCCGACAAGCCGATCGAGCTGACGGTTGTGCGCGACATCATCAAGGTCAAGGCGGTCAAGTTCCGGGTCGAGAACGACATCGGCTACATGAAGATCACCTCCTTCACCGAAAAGACCTATGACGATCTCGAGAATGCCATCGACACCATCAAGAAGCAGGTGCCGGACGACAAGCTCAAGGGCTACGTGCTCGATCTGCGCCTCAACCCAGGCGGCCTGCTCGACCAGGCGGTGAGCGTGTCCGACGCCTTCCTCAAGCGTGGCGAAATCGTCTCGACGCGTGGCCGGGATCCCAAGGACGTCACCCGCTTCGACGCCAAGCCGAAGCAGGTCGACGACATCAACGGCAAGCCGATGATCGTGCTCGTCAATGGCGGTTCGGCCAGTGCGTCCGAGATCGTCGCCGGTGCGTTGCAGGATCTGCGCCGTGTCACGGTGGTGGGCACGCAGTCCTTCGGCAAGGGCTCGGTGCAGACCATCATCCCGCTCGGCGAGAACGGCGCGCTGCGGCTGACGACGGCGCTGTATTACACGCCGTCCGGCAAGTCGATCCAGGGCAAGGGCATCACGCCCGACATCAAGGTCGACCAGCCGCTGCCGCCTGAGTTGCAGGGCAGGGACCTGACACGCGGCGAATCGGATCTCAAGGGCCATATCAAGGGCGCCGACGAGAGCTCGACCGGCTCGGGCTCGGCCGCCTATGTGCCGCCGGATCCGAAGGACGATCTGCAGCTGATCCATGCCGAGCAGCTGCTGCGCGGCCAGAAGACGGATCCGTCCTTCCCGCCCAATCCGGAGAAGGCTGTTCTTAACCAGTAACGGTCGATCGGCCGGACAAACAGGTCTGGCCGCCTGATCGAAGCGATGCAATGCTGCCGGGGCCGCGAGGTTCCGGCAGTTTGATTCGGGGCGGTAGCGCGGCTCGCGCTTGATGTGTTCGCGAAGAGCGCATGTGGGGTGCGCCGACGAGGCGGTTTGCGTATGGCCCATTTCGGGAAGTGATTGCACTTTTCGAAGCTATGCGTACGGGGACAAGGCTTGGCTGATTTCGGCAAGGACATCGAACGCCCGCTCGGACAGACCGTCCGGCCACGCGCGGCGTCGTCAGGGATCAGCGCCCGCGCGGTTACGGCAGGCGTCGTCGTGCTCGCCGTGGTCGGTATCTCCGGTGCGATTGCGCTGCGGGAAAAGCCGTTTCGAAAGCCGCAAGAGGCCGTTGTTTCGACACCGATGGTGGCAGCCACCGAACCCACTGTCGCGCCGGTCAGCCAATTGGCGCCGGCAACGCGGAAGCCGGAAACCCCGGCCAAGACCGGCGGCCCGCAGATCATCCATGTGCAGCAGGAAGAGGGGGATGGGCCGCCCAAGGCGGCCATCGTCATCCACGACCCGTCGACGATCGGCCAGAACCTCAAGATCGCGCACATCCCGGACAAGGCACTGATCGAGGCCAGCGATACCGGGCCTCTACCGATTCGTTCCGCCGATGGCCGTCGGCCGTTCGACGTCTATGCGCGGCCCTGGTCCGGTGCGCGCGGCGCGCGCGTGGCGATCGTCATCGGCGGGCTCGCCGTGTCGCAGACCGGCACGCAAGCAGCCATTGCCAAATTGCCGCCGGAGGTGACGCTGGCCTTCGCGCCGCAAGGCAACAGCATCGGCCGCTGGATGCAGGCCGCACGGCAGAGCGGCCACGAGATTGTCATGCAGGTGCCGCTGGAACCGTTCGACTATCCCAACGTCAATCCCGGGCGCAACACGCTGACGGTGGCAGGGACAGCGGACGAGAACCTGAAGAACCTGCATTGGGCGCTGTCGCGCACCACCAACTACACCGCCGTCATGAACTATATGGGCGCGCGTTTTTCCGCCGATGCGGCAGCGATGGGGCCGTTCATGGCCGAACTCGGCAAACGGGGCCTCGCCTATATCGACGACGGATCGTCGTCGCGCAGCCTCGCACCCGATCTTGCCCTGAAGGACGGCGTGCCCTTTGTCTCCGGTGACACCGCGATCGATGCTGTGCAGGATCGCGGCGCCATCCTGAAGAAACTCGACGGACTGGAAGCTACGGCGCGGGCGAAGGGCTTTGCGGTCGGCATTGGCTCGGCCTTCGACCTGACGGTCGACACGGTGTCGACCTGGGTGGCCGAGGCCAAGAAACGCGGCATCGAGATCGTGCCGATTTCAGCGGTGGCCATCGATCCGCAAAAAGGCTAACCGGAGCGAATTCTCAAAACGGCTGGAAACGCACTCATGGCAAAAAAGGTCGATCGCGAAACACTGCCTTACCGTCCTTGTGTCGGGCTCATGATACTCAATGCCGAGGGCCTGGTCTGGGTCGGGCATCGCATCGCCGAACCCGACAGTGAATTCGCCGGCACGACGCAGCTCTGGCAGATGCCGCAGGGCGGCATCGACAAGGGCGAGGAGCCGTTGCAGGCGGCCGAGCGCGAGCTCTATGAGGAAACGGGCATGCGCGGCGTTTCGCTGCTGGCCGAGGCGCCCGACTGGATCAACTATGATCTGCCGGATCACCTTGTCGGCGTCGCCTTCAAGGGCAGGTATCGCGGCCAGACGCAGAAATGGTTCGCCTTCCGCTTTCACGGCGATGCCAGCGAAATCCAGATCAATCCTCCGCCGGGCGGCCACACCGCCGAATTCGACAAATGGGAATGGCGGCCGATGCAGGACCTGCCCGACCTGATCGTACCCTTCAAGCGCAAGGTCTATGAAGAGGTGGTGGCGGCCTTCAGGCACCTCGCGGGCTGAAGCCCCTGCAGCGGGCTGCTGTCGCGAAACCCGCGCATCTGTCACGCGCTTTTGAGCCGGCCAGGCGATGACCATCGTGCCGTAATGTCGCGCCCGGCCATGCCGCTGTTGCGACATGGCGGCGGCCGGCCTAAAGGTCGGACAACCGCCGCTTTCCGGAGAACGGTGTGAGCAAGACGCCAGCAAAACCCGAAACCACATCTGTCAGCACCGACGCCGCGGGCGCGATCCTGACCATCGATCTCGGAGCCATCCGTGAAAATTACCGGCGGCTGAAGGCGCAGCTTGGCAATGTTTCCTGCGCCGGCGTGGTCAAGGCCGACGGTTATGGGCTCGGCGCCAGCCAGGTGGCCGGGGCATTGGTGGCCGAGGGCTGCGATGTCTTCTTCGTGGCGCATCTGGCCGAGGGTGTTGCGTTACGCGAGGCGCTCGGTGCGAAACCGGCGATCTATGTTCTCAATGGAATGCCGCCCGGCTCCGAGCCCGAAGCGGTCGCGGCGGAACTCTCCGCCGTCATCAACAGCGTCGACCAGCTGGCAGCGTGGCGCGAGGCGGCCAGCCGCAGCGGGAGAAAACTTCCGGCCGCGGTCCAGGTCGACAGCGGCATGTCGCGTCTCGGCATGTCGCCCCAGGAGGTCGAGCAGGTCGCCACCGATCCGCATGCGTTCGATGGCGTCGACGTCACCTTTGTCATGAGCCATCTCGCCTGCGCCGACGAGCCGGAGCATCCCGCCAACGAGCGCCAGCGGCTGGAATTCGAACGGCTGCGCAAGCTGCTGCCGCCGGCGCCGGCATCGCTTGCCAATTCATCCGGCATCTTTCTCGGGCAGCGCTTTCATTTCGATCTCGCCCGGCCGGGTGCCGCGCTCTACGGCATCAATCCGACGCCGGCCAGGCCGAACCCGATGCTGCCCACCGCGCGGCTCGAAGCAAAGGTCATCCAGACACGCAATGTCGCCAGCGGAGCCGGCGTGGGCTATGGCCACACGTTTCACGCGACCGGGCCACTTGCGGCGGCGACGATTTCGCTCGGCTATGCCGATGGCTGGCATCGCCGCGCGGCGTCCGCTGCCTGGTTCGAGGGCGTGCGATTGCCCTTCCTTGGACGCGTGTCGATGGATTCGATCATTCTCGACATTTCCGCCCTGCCGTCCGGCAGACTGGGCGAGGGGGACCTTGTCGAACTGCTCGGCCCCTCGCAGAGCGTCGATGATGCGGCTGGCCATGCCGGAACAATCGGCTACGAAATCCTGACCAGTTTCGGACACCGGTTCCACCGCCGCTACATTGGTGGTTGATGATGAGCGGCTGAAGTGGGTCAGGCAGGCGGTTTCGCCACGCTTGACAAGCTGGGGCTTCTCGGCGAGGTTCCGCGCATGAGCAGCCTCCCCCCGATCAAGACCTGTTTCAGGGTTTGCCCCATCGCGGGAGCGTAGCCCCGGCGCGGCCGCCCTTTTTGGGCGCCCGTCTGAACCGGGGCGTCTGCACATACAACATCATCATCATCGAGCTACGGTCGTTTCGACTGTGAGCTTTCCATCAGGCCACCGTCAGCACGGTGGCAAGCGCGCGTCGTTTGATGCGCCATTCAAGAGGTTTGCCATGCAACATGCAGCAGGATTGCCCCCGTCGAACCGGCTTCTGGTCAGCGATGCCGACCATGACAGGTTGACGGGTCTCGCAAGAGCGTTTCTCGACCGCGCGCCCGACACGGCCGAGGAGCTGCTTTCGGAAATGGACCGGGCCGTCATCACGACGGCGGCGGCGATGCCCGCCGATGTGGTGCGGATGGGCTCGGTGGTCACGATCCGCGCCGTTGGCGGGGACAGCCAGCGCATCACGCTGGTCTATCCGGGCGAAGCCGACATCGCCGAAAACAGGATCTCGGTGCTGACACCGATGGGAACGGCGCTGATCGGCGCGGCCATCGGGGAGGTCGTGTGCTGGAGCAGTCGTGACGGCCGCGAACTGTCGGTGACCATCGAGGCCGTCGATACGCCAGCATCCTGCCAACGGTCCTGACCCGTGGAGGCCGTGATGATGAGCAGGAATTGCTGCCTGACGACCAAGGACCTGGCCGTCCTCGAAGTCATGCTGGAACGCCGGCGGGCATTCGCGGACCCGATCGTGCGGATGCTCGAAGACAAGCTTGCCAATGCCGGGGTTGTTTCGATCGATGCGGTCGAGCCTGATATCGCGACGCTGAACAGCAGGGTGGTGTTTCGTATCGATGCCGGATCGGTGGAGACGCGAACCCTGGTGCAGAACGAGGGGCGCGGTCCAGTCGGCTCCAGCCTGTCGGTCGCAACGCGGCGCGGGCTGTGCATGCTTGGCATGGCGGAAGGACAGACGGCGATGATCGAGCAGGCTGACGGCAGGCGCGAGTCGATCCAGATCAAGGCCGTGCTTTACCAGCCCGAGGCCGCGCGGCGGGCCGTCAGGGAAAAGTCGGCGGGCGCGCCGCGGCCGCATCGGCTCACCCTTGTCTACAGTGCCGCAGCCGGCAGTCGGCCCCTTGGCGAAATGGCTGGAATGCTGCAGACAGAGGATGACGACCCCGGTCCCTCGGCGGCGTGATCGACTACAGTGCATGACCTTGAAAATCGGCATCGATTTTCGCTAGGGATCATGCGCAAACTCAAGTGCTGCAGCGTCTTTTGCGCGTCCCCAAGGACGTGCGGCGCCGTAAGGAGCGAACGATGAAAGTCATGGTGCTGGGCGGCGGTGTCATTGGGGTCACCACAGCCTATTTTCTCGCCGAGGCCGGCCACGAAGTGACGGTGATCGACCGTCAGAAAGGCCCGGCGCTGGAAACCAGCTTTGCCAATGCCGGCGAGGTTTCGCCTGGTTATGCCTCGCCATGGGCCGGGCCAGGCATTCCGGTGAAGGCGATAAAATGGCTGCTGATGAAGCATGGTCCGCTGGTGGTGAGGCCGGCCTTCGACGTGCATATGTGGGTGTGGCTGGCCAAGATGCTGCGCAACTGCACCGCCGAGCGTTACGCGGTGAACAAGGCGCGCATGGTGCCGCTGGCCGAATACAGCCGCGATACGCTGAAGGCGCTGCGCGAGACCACCGGCATCGCCTATGACGAACGCGCCAAGGGAACGCTGCAGCTTTTCCGCACGCAAAAACAGCTCGACGGTACGGCCGGCGATATCGAGGTTCTCAAGACCTACGGCGTTCCCTATGAGACGCTCGATCCAGCGGGCTGCATCGCGGCCGAACCGGCACTGGCTGCCGTTCGCGAAAAATTCGTCGGCGGTCTGCGGCTGCCAGGTGACGAGACCGGCGATTGCAAGATGTTCACCGACAGGCTGGCCGAGATGTGCGTGGCGCGCGGCGTCACCTTCGAATACGAAACCACGATCAGGCGCGTCGTCAAGAACCGCAACCGCATCACCAACGTCACCACGGACAAGGGCTGGAAATCGGCGGACGCCTATGTGATGGCGCTGGGCAGCTACTCGGCGCGGTTGATGCGCTTCCTGAAGCGGCCAATCCCCGTCTATCCGGTCAAGGGCTATTCGATCACGGTGCCCATCAAGGACGCCGACGCCGCCCCGGTGTCGACGGTGATGGACGAAACCTACAAGGTGGCAATCACCCGGCTCGGCGACCGCATCCGGGTCGGCGGCACGGCGGAGATCTCCGGCTTCGACCTCAGGCTGCATGAATCGCGGCGCCGCACGCTCGAACATTCGGTCGGCGACCTCTTTCCAGGCGGCGGTTCGATGCGGGATGCGACCTTCTGGTGCGGTCTGCGGCCAATGACGCCGGACGGGCCGCCGCTGATCGGCCGCACCGAATTCTCCAACCTCTACCTCAACACCGGCCACGGCACGCTTGGCTGGACCATGGCCTGCGGCTCGGCGAAGGTCCTGGCCGACATCATCTCCAGCCGGGTGCCGGACATCAATGTCCGCGATCTCGGCCCCGAACGCTACCTGAAGTAAGGTTGGCTGCGGCAACAGCTGTTAGATGGGCTGGAATGCTCTGCATCCCAGCCCATCTTCCCCGGCATATTTTCGGAATCAGCCCTAGAAAGCCTGTCTGACCCAGTCCTCGTCGAACAGCAGACGATAGGGCAGCGCAATCGTCACGTTGCTGGGAACCGGGTTCGAATGGGCGACATAGTCGTCATAGATCGGCTTCATGCGACGATAGAAGGCGGGGTCGAGCACCATCATGCCGTTCTCCGAGTCGTGGAAGAAGCTGCGGTTGTTGAGGTTGACCGACGAGATGGTCACCAGCCTTTCGTCGATCATCATGATCTTGGAGTGCAGCACGACGTCGGGCGCCTTGAACTCGCGGATGTTGATGCGGTCACCATATTTCTCGACGAACAGCTTGTTCAGTGCGGTGAGGAACCTGCCGCCAATGTCGCCCTTGAGGTCGATGCGGCCGACGATGTCGATCTTGACGCCGCGCGCCAGCGCCCGGTCGAAAGCCCCGGCGATCTTCGGCGTCAGGTTGAGGTAGGGATTGACGATCTCGATGTGGTGGTGCGCCGCGTCAACCAGCTCGACGAAATAGTCCTCGAGCGCATGGCCATCCTCATAGGGCACGGAGATGAAATGGCGCGCGGTCCCGGATGGCCGCTGGCCGCCAGAGACGACCGGAATGGAGAAGGGGCGTGCGATGTTGGTGTCGGCATCGCGCAGCCACAGCGTGGAGAGATGCTCGGCCAGGGTTTCGACCGTGGCATGGTCGGCGATCTCGATGTCGAAATCGCTCCAGTTCGAATAGTAGTTCAGCGAGAAGCCGTCGGTCTTGCCGTATTGCTGCAGGTTCGGGTACCGCGACAGGTCGACGGGGCTGTGGAACAGGAAGCCGTCATGGATGTTGCGGCCGCCGATGATGACGCGCGAGCGGCCGGGGTCTTCGGCCAGCGTCGCAAGCATCTTGACGTGCAAGGTCTTGTGCAGCTGTGAGATCTGCTCGTCGATCGGCGCGCCGCGATCCGCCCGCCAGCGATATTCCTGCAGCGAGACGTTGGGGAATTCTGCCGCCAGCCGATGCAGCATGTCGTCGTCCTTGTCACGCTCCAGGACGTCGGTGACCATGATGCGCACCTTGGTGCCGAGGGCGGCATGATGACGGATCAGGCGCTCGATGACGCGGCCGGAAAAGTCCGCCTTGAACTCCAGTGACGACAGGTAGATCAGCTTGAGTTTCGGGGCGCGGGAGAAATCGAGCGGCAGTTCGGGGTCGGCCTTGTCGATGGCGCTGTCGGACAGCGGCGCGCCCATCAGCGCTTCGACCTTGGCATTGAAGCCGTCGCGCGACTTGCGCAGCAGGCGCGGTTCGCCTGGCGCGAGCACACAGGTCTGCGACAGCCAGCGGCCCGCGTAGAAGGCCCGTTGCAGTGGGTCGAGGCTGGCAGGGTTGGGGATCGGACAGCGCTCGTAGCGGCTGTCCAGTGCCGCGAGCCCGGGGTCGGCGATCTCTTCGCGCAGGATGGTGAGCGGAGCACCGGCCGGCACGGGGCCGGAGCGGATGCGCAGGTCACAGCGGTTGAGGGTTTGGTCCGGAAAGAGGCTTACCGACGTGCCCTCGCTGCCCGCCAGGTGGATGCGCAGCATCGTGCCTGCCGGAAAGCCGCGCGCGCTGCCGATCTGACGGATCGCCAGCGCGCCGTCGCAGGTGCCGTCGATGTCGACCGGCTTTGAGCCCGCCTGACGCAGCACGATCTCGACCGAGCGCGCCTGCAATCCGGAGAAACTGAACGTCTTGGGCGAGGAGGGCCGCGCCGAAGCGTCGACATAAAGCGTCTGCCGCGACACCCGCCAGCGCCCGTCGAAATGGCCTTCGCCGGTGCTGCCGCCGGCTGGCGGCACGTGTGGGGAGGCGACCGGCTTCGCCAGGCGCTCCAGCGCCCGGTAGGTTGCCTGGAAATCGGCGTTGCGGATGTCGTGGCGGTCATGGCCGAACGGGCCGGTGCCATTGGCACGGTCCATCGCGCCGATCTGGTTGTGGGCGAGAACGGTCAGAAAACGCGTTTCATAGTCGCCCTTGCCGGCATCGCCGAAAAACTGCGCGGCGGCGACTGCCGGCCCGGCCGCGTTTGCCGAGAGCGCAGGGCGTACACAAGTATCCTCGCCGGGGAAGACATCGCAGCTGTGGCGGAGCGGGCCAGCGCAACCGGCAAGCGACGTCAGCGCCAGCCCGAACAAGACCAGGGCAAGCGGCATGCGCCGGGTCATCCGGTGGTCCCGGTGTTCAGCGTCTTCAACAGCGCTGGGTCGCGCGGCGGCATGAAGCCCTGCGGAAAGACCTTGCAGACGGGAAGTGCGAAGGTGACGAGCAACAGTTCAGCTTCGCTGCGCATTTTTCTCGGTGCCGTCTTGTCGTCGCGGATCGCTGTTGCCGAGGCGACCAGCGCGCCATCGCAGTCGCAATGATTGTGCTGCGCGATGTAGCAGGCATCATGGGTTTGGCAAGCCCTGTCGAGCCGGTCGACCGGCGGCGCCGACAAATCGCCCGTGCGGGTGCCGGGACCGCAATAATTGTCGAAAACGAAGAGCGAGGGGCGCGCCATGGCATAGCGGATCGGTTTGGGCAGGTTTGCCTCGGGGACCTTCGTCCAGGGGTTGGCGCAGGCCGACACGAAAAGCAGCGGCAGGATGGCAAGAACGGCTCGCATATTTTCCGTGCCAATTTTCCGTAGATGTCCCACCCAGCGCCTTGACCGCGTCACCGGCAACGCCTGACGCCACACTGGCCGATTTTGTGGCAAGCGCAAGGCGGCAGGGGCGGCATGGTCGTGCTATGGTGGCGTCGGTCGATCTGTGCCGTGCCGTGCGGTTTTGCAAGATGAGAACCTGATGCGTGTTTTCTTTCTGGCTCCGGCTGTGGGATTTCTGTTTTGCGTCTCGGCGGCTGATGCCGCCGACAAGACCGTGCACGACAGGGACAATGGTTTTTCGCTGACCTTTCCCGAGGAGTAGACGAAGGAAGCGGGCTTTGGCGAATCCATGCGGCTCAAGGTGAAATCCGGCGACCACGGTCTGACCTGCCGGGTGTCGGTCAACCGCTACGACCCGCTGGCATCGGGTTCGCCGGCGGATCCCAGGGCCTTCATGGAAAAGGATTGGTCCCCGGAGAACTGGGACGCGAACGTCGGCGCCGGCTTTGACGCAGCCAAGTTCAGCAACGAGAAGCTGATCCGGTTTCCGGACGGCTATCCGGCGCGAATGGCCGACATGGATTTCCGGCTTGGCGACAGCAATTCCGGCTACGGCCATGCCAAGGTTGTGCTTTCGCTGCGTGGCGACCACTTTGGTCTCATCACCTGCGGGCTCGCGAGTGACAGTCTCGAGCAGACGACGCGGATGTGGGCGCCGCTCGCCGATCAAGCCGAACGTGTGGTGAGTTCGTTCGTTCTCGACGAGCCCTGATCACAAAGCGCATCGCATCCCAAAACCGCCGCGCATTTTTGGGCGACATGCATCAGGCAAACAGCCCCCGTTCCCGCTCCACCGCCTTGGTGATGAAACCGGCGACGATCTGGACGCGCCGCAATGGCCTGACCGATTCGTGATAGACCAGCCAGTAGGCGCGACGGATGGGCGCCACGATGTTGACGGGCACCAGTTCGGGCATCGAACGGGCGATGAATGTATGGAGGATGCCGATGCCGGCGCCCGCGCGCACGGCCTCCGCCTGGCCGAGCGCGGAGGAGATGGCGAAGGCGGTGCGCCAGTCGGCGCTGAACTCGGCCGCATAGTCGAGCGAGGGGCTGACGATCAGGTCTGGAACGTAGCCGATCAGCGTGTGCCGGGAGAGGTCGGCCGCGGTTTCAGGCAGGCCGTTGGCCTCGACATAGGCGCGCGACGCGAACAGGCCGAGCGTGTAGTCGACCAGCTTTCCCGCCACCAGCCGGCCTTCGGTCGGCCGCTCGACGGTAATGGCGATGTCGGCCTCGCGCCTGGACAGCGAAAAAGAGCGCGGCACCGGCACCAGCTGGATGGTCAGTTCGCGATGCAGGGCGGTGAGTTCGCCCAGACGCTTGGCCAGGAAGGCGACGCCAAAACCGTCGGGCGCGCCGATGCGCACCGTGCCGGACACGTCATCGCCTTCGCCGGCAACGGTCGAGCGCGCCGCGATCATGTCGGCTTCCATGCGCTCGGCAATGTCGAGGAACCGCTCGCCCGCCGGCGTCAGTTCGCTGCCGGTGGTGAGGCGGCGAAAGAGTTTTGTGCGCAGCGCCTCCTCAAGTGCCGCGATGCGGCGCGAGACGGTGGCGTGGTTGAGCTCCAGCCGCTTGGCCGCGCCAAGGATCTGGCCGGCCCGCGCCACGGCGAGGAAGATGCGTACGTCATCCCAGTTCATGGGGATGGTCCGCCTTTATGGCAAAGGTCGCGCTCCTGCCCACCCCCCTCTGTCCTGCCGGACATCTCCCCCGCAAGGGGGGAGATCGGATAGCGTCGCCGGTTTCGCCAATTGCCAACGCCTTAGGGAAGGCGCCATCGGCAAAGCTGCCAATCTCCCCCCTTGCGGGGGAGATGTCCGGCAGGACAGAGGGGGGTGTGAAGGAACGCAAACTCTCAATCCGGGTATTGGCAATTGCATCTGTCATTTGCGAGAATTGATGCGCTGTCGTCAACCGCTATCTATTCTCCGCACAACGGTTGCGTTCTGGCTCGCGTTGCCATCGCCCCGTCAAAGG
This sequence comes from Mesorhizobium shangrilense, assembly GCF_040537815.1. Classification (NCBI taxonomy): domain Bacteria; kingdom Pseudomonadati; phylum Pseudomonadota; class Alphaproteobacteria; order Hyphomicrobiales; family Phyllobacteriaceae; genus Mesorhizobium; species Mesorhizobium shangrilense. The sequence continues at coordinate 67,764 of NZ_JBEWSZ010000006.1, read as the reverse complement.
CGGAGAATGCAGCATCACAAACCCAGGGAGAGAAATCATGATCGAATACGGTCATTTCATCGGCGGCAAGCATGTCGCCGGCACCAGCGGCCGCAAGCAGGATGTCATGCAGCCCATGGACGGCTCGGTACGCGGCACGGTGGCGCTGGCTTCGCAGGCGGAACTGCGCGCGGCTGTCGAGAACGCCAGGGAAGCGCAGCCAAAGTGGGCGGCGACCAACCCGCAGCGGCGCGTGCGCGTGCTGATGAAGTTCCTCGAACTGGTGGCCAAGGAATATGACGCGCTGGCCGACATCCTGGCGCGCGAGCACGGCAAGACCATCGCCGACGCCAAGGGCGACATCCAGCGCGGCCTCGAAGTGGTCGAAGTCTGCATCGGCGCGCCGCACATGATGAAGGGCGAATTCACCGACGGCGCCGGCCCCGGCATCGACGTCTATTCGATGCGCCAGCCGCTTGGCGTCGTCGCCGGCATCACGCCGTTCAATTTCCCGGCGATGATCCCGCTGTGGAAGATCGCGCCGGCCATCGCTTGCGGCAATGCCTTCATCCTGAAGCCGTCGGAACGCGACCCCGGCGTGCCGATGCGCATCGCCGAACTGTTCATCGAGGCCGGCCTGCCGGCTGGTATCCTCAATGTCGTCAACGGCGACAAGGATGTGGTCGACGCGATCCTCGACGACCCGGACATCAAGGCCATCGGCTTCGTCGGCTCGACGCCGATCGCCCACTACATTTATTCGCGCGGTACCGCTTCGGGCAAGCGCGTGCAATGCTTCGGCGGCGCCAAGAACCACATGATCATCATGCCCGATGCCGACATGGACCAGACCGTCGACGCGCTGATCGGCGCCGGTTACGGCTCGGCCGGCGAACGCTGCATGGCGATTTCGGTCGCCGTGCCCGTGGGCAACGACACCGCCAACCGGCTGATGGAAAAGCTCATTCCGCGCGTTGAAAGCCTCAAGGTCGGACCGTCGACGGATTCGTCGGCCGATTTCGGCCCGCTGGTAACGGCCCAGGCGCTGGAGCGGGTCAAGGGTTATGTCGACACCGGCGTCAAGGAAGGCGCCAAGCTGGTCGTCGACGGCCGTGGCTTCTCCATGCAGGGCTACGAGGATGGCTACTATATGGGCGGCTGCCTGTTCGACAACGTCACCGCCGACATGCGCATCTACAAGGAAGAGATCTTTGGGCCGGTGCTCTCGGTGGTGCGCGCGCCGAACTATGAGAGCGCGATCAAGCTCGCCAACGACCACGAGATGGGCAATGGCGTTGCCATCTTCACCCGCGACGGCGACGCCGCGCGCGACTTCGCAAGCCGTGTCCAGGTCGGCATGGTCGGCGTCAACGTGCCGATCCCGGTGCCGATTGCTTACTATACTTTTGGCGGCTGGAAGGCGTCGTCCTTCGGCGATCTCAACCAGCATGGCCCGGATGCGTTCCGCTTCTACACCAAGACCAAGACGGTGACGTCTCGCTGGCCGTCCGGCGTGAAGGATGGAGCGGAGTTCGTCATTCCAACGATGAACTGATTAGCTGATAAGTTTCACATGAAGGGGCGCGCCTTCGGTCGCGTCCCTTTTTCAATTGCGATCAAACCGTCGGAACCGTGCCGCCGTCGATAACGTATTCGGCGCCATGGATCGACGCCGCGCGGTCGGAGACGAGGAACGCCACCAATTCGGCGACTTCCCGAGGCCATGCCGGTCTGCCGATGGGAATGCCGCCAAGTGCATCCATGATGCCTTGGCGAGCGGTTTCCTCATCCGAGCCGGAATGGTCAGCCAGTCGGGCAACCATGGCCTCCGAAGCTGATGTGTTGATCCATCCCGGCGCCACCCTGTTCACCCGGATACCCTTCGGCCCGAGTTCCTTCGACAGCGCCTTGCTGTAAGTCGACAGCGCAGCTTTCGCCGCGGCGTAGCCGATGGTCGATTCATGGAGCGGCAACCGGCTTTGGATCGAGGTTATGTGGACAATCGCACCGCAGCCCTGTTCGATCATGTGCGGGATCAGCATGCGATCGAGCCGCACCGCCGCCATCAGGTTCAGGTTGAGCTCCTCTTGCCAGATATCTTCCGTCAGTTCGGCAAACCCTCCGCCGGGGCTCTTCGAGCCGCCGACGCTGTGCACGATGACATCGATGCCGCCAAGCCGCTCGACTACGCCTCTCGCGACCGTGGCGGTGCCCTCCGGCGTGGCGATGTCCGCTTGCACAAATAGGGCATCATTCGCCCCGTCCGGTTTTGAACGCGCCGTCGTCAGAACCAGCGCGCCGGCCGTGGAAAGACGCTCCACGATAGCCGCGCCCGCGCCCTTGGTGCCGCCGGTGACCAGAACGCGCTGGCCGGCGAATTCCTGGTCGTCGATAACGAATGTCCGTTGCGTGCTCATGCGCCGATCGCCAGTCGCGTGATCTGGCCGTCGGCCAGCGTGAAATTGTAGTGCAGCGTCGCCGGGCTGCCGGGGAAATTGCCTGACACGATGCCGGCGATCCGCCATGCATCGCCATCCGCCGTGGCGTCCGCGACCTCGACGATTACACGGTATTTGCGTGTCGTTGCTTCCATCCAATCGCGGATCGCGGCCAGTCCCTGATGCGTTTCCCCTTCGTCTCGAACGATGGCCTTCGAGGAGAACGGGACGATCATGGCGTCGATATCGTGCCGGTTCTTGGCGGCGAAATAATCCGCCAGGGGTTGGGGAAGGGTCATGGTTTCGTCTCCGGTTGCGGTTCCTGATGCCGACTCGCGGGCGGCGCTTGTCGGACCCCTAAAATGAGATAAGCTGACGGAATGACAAGAACCGACGAAAAAGTAAGGTACTTACCTGAAGGTAAGGCTGGCCCTGAAAGTAAGGTTGGATCTGAAACGGAGGTTGGTCCTGGAAGCGGCGACGAGGAACTGACTCCGCTGTCCGCGGCGAGCGGTGTGGAGAACGTGCTGCGCATCCTCGAAGGCCGCTGGAAGCTGGTGATACTTTTTCACCTGTTTGGCGGCAAAGTGCTGCGCTTCTCCGATCTCGAACGGGCGATCCCGGCGATCTCGCAAAAGATGTTGATCCAGCAGCTAAGACAGATGGAGGCCGACGGCATCGTGTGCCGTATCGTGCATCATCAGGTGCCGCCGAAGGTCGAATACTGCCTGACCGACTGGGGGCAGGCGCTGTGCCCAGCCCTCGACGCCCTGTTGACATGGGCGGCCCAGCGAGAGATCGCAGAAAGCTGACTTCAACTCAGCGCGTGGCAGCCACTTCGGCATGGCTGCGTAGCAGCGACATCAGACGCTTGGTATCCTCGGCCGCGGCCTCCTCATCGCCGTCGAGGATCGAGCGAATAAGTGCGACATGGTGCTCCGCCGACTCGGCGAGGCCGGTGTCGGCTTTGTAGCGGAATCAGAAACGCCGGCTATGAGTCTGCAGTGGTGCCGCCAGCCGCGCCGCGAAGGGGTTGTCGGCAGCCAGCGCGAGGGCCTCGTCAAGTGCCTTGTCGGCGTGGATGAAGGCAAGCACGTTGCCGGAGATGACTGCCTTCTGCATGGCGAGTGCCGCTTCATGGAACATGTCGGCGGCCTCGCGGGTGACGAAACGGGCGGCCGAGCGGGCCAGCACCACCTCGACGCCACGGCGCGCGTCGAGCACGCGAAGCCAGTCGCCGGGTGGAGCGGGGGCGATGGCAATGCCGGCGCGGGGGCGGACGTCGAGCCGTCCCTCCCAAGCCAGCCGCTGGATCGCCTCGCGCACAGGGGTGCGGCCGATGCCCAACCTGTCGATCAGCGATCCTTCGGTGACATGGCTTCCGGGCGCCAGTCTAGAGCGTGATGCGCTGCGCATGCCGCTATGATCAAGGCGCTCGGCGACGAGTTTCACGAAAGCGCTGCCGCGCTGGGTGTGGTCAATCCGAATATCATTCTTGAAATCTTCGTTTCGAAGAAGGGTACATGGACTATCCTCGCCACCGACACAGCAGGTCAAAGCTGCGTGATATCGGCAGGTGAGGGTTGGGACAGTGCAATGACGGCAGCGGCGATGCCTGGGCCTGAGCCAGCCAACCTCTCACGAAATGTCAGCGTTCGAACGGGCGCTTGTTTTCAGATCGGGACCTCACCATATCGAATCCAGGAGTACGAGAACGCGCTCCCTGACGACAGACCGGAAACCAGAAGGAGTGACGTGATGAAGACGTCGAACCCGGCCTGGAGCGTTCCGGCACATTGAGGCCATCGATGTGCCTCCCTTGCCGGAACGCAAAGGCAAAGGAGGTGCCAAATGGCACGCATATTTTCATTTCGATGGATCAGGATAGCCGCGATCGGCGCCGCCATGGCGCTGGCGGCTTCACCCGTGCAGGCACAACTCGTCTGCGGCGCCCACAGCGATCTTGTCGCGGGGCTGGCGCAGGCCTTCCAGCAAAAGCAGATCGGTTACGGAGTGGTCGGGCAAAAAGCCGTCATAGAAATCTATGTCTCGGCGAGCGGCACGTGGACCATGCTGATAACCGGCGTGAAGGACCGGAGCTGCATTCTTGCGACCGGTGACGGATGGGAAAACACCCTGGCCGTCGCCGCAGCGGCACACGGGCCCTAAGCTGTCTGATTAACGCGTGGCAGCCACTTCGGCGTGGCCCCGCAGCAGCGCCATCAGTCGCTTGGCATCCTTGGCCGCGGCCTCTTCGTCGCCGTCGAGGATCGAGCGGATCAGCGCGACATGGTGCTCGGCCGACTCGGCCAGGCCGGTATCGGCCTTGTAGCGAAACCAGAAACGCCGGCTGTGGGTTTGCAGCGGGGCGGCCAGCCGCGCCGCGAAGGGGTTGTCGGCGGCCAGCGCCAAGGCGTCGTCGAGCGCCTTGTCGGCATGGATGAAGGCAAGCACATTGCCGGAAATGACCGCCTTCTGCATGGCAAGTGCGGCCTCATGAAACAGGTCGGCGGCCTCGCGGGTGACGAAGCGCGCGGCCGAGCGGGCCAGCACCACCTCGACGCCGCGGCGTGCGTCGAGCACGCGCAGCCAGTCTCCGGGATGCAGCGGAGCGATCGCGATGCCGGCGCGCGGGCGCACGTCGAGCAGCCCTTCCCAGGCCAGCCGCTGGATCGCCTCACGTACCGGTGTGCGGCCGAGCGCCAGCTTTTCGATGAGCGCGCCTTCGGTGACAAAGCTCGCTGGCGCTAGTTCCAATGTGACGATCATATGCTCGAGCACGCGATAGGCCCTGGCCGCAGCCGGCTCGGATGTCATGCCTGGTTCCATGGATATCAAAGGCGCTCTCCTGATATATCTAGGGTATATCATAAGAGATTCCGCATTGACAGCGCGTTTCTTAACAGATATACGGCTGATATATCAGATGGAGCAATGATCATGTGGACCGGAGTTTTCCCCGCCGTCACGACCAAATTCACCGAGGATGACCGCCTCGACCATGCCGAGATGGAGCGCTGTTTCGCGCTGCAGATGGAGGCCGGCTGCGACGGCATCATCGTCTGCGGGTCGCTCGGCGAAGGGCCGATGCTGTCGGCCGACGAGAAGATCGAGGTGCTGAAGACCGCACAGAAGATCGCTGGCAAGAAGCCGGTCCTGCTGACGGTGAACGAGGCCGGCACCCGCGAGGCGGCAGCGATCGCGCGCCGCGCCGCCAAGGAAGGCGCCAACGGCCTGATGGTCGTGCCGAGCCCGATCTACCACACCAATGCGGAAGAGACGGTCGCGGCACTTCGCGCCGTCGCGCAGGCCGGCGACCTGCCGGTGATGATCTACTCCAACCGTCTCGCCTACCGCGTCGACGTCACCGTCGACCAGATGGAGGAACTGGCATCGGACAAGCGTTTCGTCGCCATCAAGGAATCCTCCGACGACATCCGCCGCTCGACCGAGATCATCAATCGGCTGGGCAGCCGCTACGACCTGTTCACCGGCGTCGACAATCTCGCCTTCGAGGCGCTGTCGGTCGGCGCCATCGGCTGGGTGGCCGGCCTGGTCACTGCGTTTCCCCGCGAGACGGTCGCCATCTACCAACTGATGAAGCAGGGCCGCCGCGAAGAGGCGCTTGCCATCTACCGCTGGTTCCGCCCACTGCTCGATCTCGACGTGTCGACCTATCTGGTGCAGAACATCAAGCTCGCGGAAGTCTTTGCGATCAACACCAACGACCGCGTCCGCATGCCGCGCCAGCCGCTGTCGGGCGAACGCCGCAAGGCGGCCGAAAAGATCATCAAGGATGCGCTGGCGGTACGGCCGACACTGCCGCAGTTTTGAGGCCAGTGTTCTAAAAATGGCAACGTCGCGGTCCCCCTCATCCGGCCGCTCCGCGGCCACCTTCTCCCCGACGGGAGAAGAGGTCGCCAAGGCCGGTGCCAGTCTCTTCTCCCCGGCGGGGAGGAGGTGGCCCGAAGGGTCGGCTGAGGGGGCCGATCGTAGAGTGGAGCGAGGCGGGGATTGGCACATGCAGTACGGCCCGCAGCCATGAACAACGATGCTGCAATTGAAATCGCCATTGTCGGTGGCGGCATCATCGGCATCTGCGCCGCCGCCTATCTTGCCGAGGCGGGACGCGGCGTCACGGTCTTCGACCGTACCGGCATCTGCGAGGAAACGAGCTCCGGCAATGCCGCTGCCTTCGCCTTTTCCGACGTGCTGCCACTGGCGCAAAAAGGCATGATCAAGAATCTGCCGAAGTGGCTCGCCGATCCGCTGGGGCCGCTCAGCATTCCTCCCTCCTACCTGCCAAAACTCCTGCCATGGCTGATCCGTTTCTGGCGCGCCGGGCGCAGTGATCGTTACGAGGCCAGCCTCGCCGCGCAAGTGGCGATGATGGGGCTTGCCGAAAGCGAATGGGCTGGATTGATGCAGCGTTCCGGCACGCGTGCCATGCTGCGCGAGGACGGTTCGCTCGAACTCTACGAGAGCGCGGCGGAGTTCCGTGCCTCATTGCCGGGCTGGGCCGCCAGGCAGCGTTTTGACATCGGCTTCCGCCATGTCGAAGGCAACGAGCTTGCTGCCCTTCAGCCTGGTCTGTCGCCACGCTTCGTCAAGGGCACCTTCGTGCCGGCGTGGAAGACCGTGGCCGACCCCAAGCTGCTCGGAAAGGCCATCTGGGCCTATGCGCAACAGAAGGGCGCCCGCTTTGAAAAGGCACGGATCGAACGTGTCGAAACAGGACCGGCCGGCGTCACGCTGCACTTCGCCGACGGCGCCACGCGGCAGGCGAGGCATCTCGTCATCGCCGCCGGAGCGTGGTCGCATCTGCTGGCGAAAGACCTCGGCGATCGCATTCCGCTCGAAACCGAGCGCGGCTACAACACGACGCTGCCGAAGGATGCCTTCGACGTGAAGCGGCAGCTGATCTTTTCCGGGCATGGCTTCGTCGTCACGCCGCTGGAAACAGGCTTGCGTGTCGGCGGTGCCGTCGAACTCGGCGGCATCGACAGACCGCCGAACTATGCCCGATCGAAGGCTCTGCTGCAGAAGGCGCAGAAATTTCTGCCGGGGCTCGATCCGGCCGGTGGCCGCGAATGGATGGGCTTCCGGCCCTCGCTGCCGGATTCACTTCCCGTCATCGGGCGGGCGCGGGCGAACCCGTCGGTGATCCATGCCTTCGGCCATGGCCATCTCGGCCTGACCCAGTCGGCCGCCACGGGACGCTTGATCCGTGACCTCGTTCTGGAGCAGGCTCCGCCGATCGATCTCATGCCCTTCAGTCCGCAACGTTTTTGAATCCGGGAGCCGTCATGGCCAAGAAATCCTTCTTCTGCATAGACGGCCACACCTGCGGCAATCCGGTGCGGCTGGTCGCCGGTGGCGGCCCGCTGCTCCAGGGAGCGACCATGATGGAGCGGCGTGCGCATTTCCTCGCCGAATATGACTGGATCCGTACCGGCCTGATGTTCGAGCCGCGCGGCCATGATGTCATGTCCGGCTCGATCCTCTATCCGCCGACGCGTGAGGATTGCGACATCGCCATCCTGTTCATCGAGACGTCGGGCTGCTTGCCGATGTGCGGTCATGGCACCATCGGCACGGTGACGATGGCTATCGAGCACGGGCTGATCAAGCCGAAGACGCCGGGCATGCTGAGGCTCGATACGCCGGCCGGCCTGGTCATCGCGGAATACAAACAGATCGGCGACTATGTCGAGGAAGTGCGCATCACCAATGTGCCATCCTTCCTCTACGCCGAGGGTCTGACGGTGGAATGCCCAGGGCTCGGCGAGATCAGCGTCGATGTCGCCTATGGCGGCAATTTCTACGCCATCGTCGAGCCGCAGGAGAACTATCGCGACATGGCCGATCATTCGGCCGGCGACTTGATCGCCTGGAGTCCGGTGGTGCGGCAGCGGCTCAATGAAAAGTACGCTTTCGTGCATCCGGAAAACCCCGGCATCAACCGGCTGTCGCACATGCTGTGGACCGGCAAGCCGACGCACGCCGAAGCCGATGCGCGCAATGCCGTCTTCTATGGTGACAAGGCGATCGACCGCTCGCCATGCGGCACCGGCACCTCGGCGCGGATGGCGCAGCTTCACGCCAAGGGCAAGCTCAAGACCGGCGACGACTTCATCCATGAGTCCATCATCGGCTCGCTGTTCAAGGGCAGGGTCGAAAAGGAGGTCGCGGTTGCCGGCAAGCCGGCTATCATTCCATCGATCGGCGGCTGGGCGCGCATGACGGGATTGAACACCATCTTCATCGACGACCGTGATCCGTTCGCGCACGGTTTTGTGGTCAAGTAGGAGGGCACGAAGTCGCCTGAGGTCAATGCGGCGCAAAAACCGAACCATGGACCGAGACGCAACGATCCGTCTCATCAAATTCTTTTGACAGCGATTTCTTCGAAATGGCGCGCATGATGCGGTCGATTAATCAAAGACATTGCGTTATGCCAATGGTAGGGTCCGCGATAGTCCAGAGGCCGGATATGAGAAAACGGGCAATTCGAAGGCGTGCCGACACAACACGCATGACGATTGAAAAATCACGTTGCAATCCGGGCTCGAAACTTTACGACTAGGGGAAATACGAAAAGGAATGCGTCTGCATGGGCGACATTCCAGGGGAGCAACGTACACATGCAGTATTTTGTCCAGCAGCTTATCAACGGGCTGACGCTGGGGTCGATCTATGGCCTGATCGCGATCGGCTATACGATGGTCTACGGCATCATCGGCATGATCAATTTCGCCCACGGCGACATTTTCATGGTGGGCGCCTTCACGGCGCTGATCGTTTTCCTCATCCTCGGCGCTCTGTTCTATTCGGTGCCCGTGGTCATCGCGCTGCTGGTCATGATGATCGTGGCGATGCTGCTCACCAGCCTCTACAACTGGACGATCGAAAAGGTGGCGTATCGGCCGCTGCGCGGTTCGTTCCGGCTGGCGCCGCTGATCACCGCCATCGGCATGTCGATCGCGCTGTCCAACTTCGTCCAGGTGACGCAGGGGCCGCGCAACAAGCCGATCCCGCCGATGGTCAGCACGGTCTACAACATCGAAGGCATCAGCGTGTCGCTGAAGCAGATCATCATCGTCATCGTCACCGCGCTGCTGCTGGCGCTGTTCTGGTACCTGGTCAACAGGACCTCGCTTGGCCGCGCGCAGCGCGCCTGCGAACAGGACCGCAAGATGGCGGCATTGCTCGGCATCGACGTTGACCGCACCATCTCGATCACCTTCATCATGGGAGCTTCGCTTGCCGCCGTCGCCGGGACGCTGTTCCTGATGTACTACGGTGTCATCGCCTTCTCGGACGGCTTCACACCAGGCGTGAAGGCATTCACCGCGGCGGTGCTCGGCGGCATCGGCTCGTTGCCGGGTGCGGTGCTCGGCGGACTGATGATCGGGCTCATCGAGAGCCTGTGGTCGGCCTATTTCTCGATCGACTACAAGGACGTGGCCGCCTTCTCGATCCTGGCGATCGTGCTGATCTTCCTGCCTTCCGGCATTCTGGGCCGGCCAGAAGTCGAAAAGGTCTGAGATCATGGCAGTCACCGTATCTCCGGAGCGCGACATCGTCGCCACGCCCGTGCAGCGAGCGCTGCGCGAAGGGTTCTATGCCGGCGCCATCGCGCTTGGCCTGTTCGTGCTGTTCATCGGCCTCAAGACCGACCAGAACATCTCCAACGAGCTGGTCCTCATGCAACGCTGGGGCCTGCTCGCCATCGTGGTAATCGCCACCGCCGTCGGACGCTTCCTCTATGTCGCCTACGGCCAGCCTTTCATGGCCAGCCAGAAGATCACCAACGTCGCCACCGGCCTGTTGCCGGACAGCGTGGCGACGCGGTTCTTCCGCTTGCCGTATTTCATCGCGGCGCTCGCTGTGCTGGTCGTGCTGACCGTATTTGCCGGCTCGCTCGACGGATTGCTGGGGCCTGGCCTTGCCGGCTATGCACGCTTCCTGCGGGCGTTGGCGATCATCTACGTGATCGCCTCGGTGATCTTCTATTTCCGGTCCTTCATCCACACCCATTTCTCGGCGTTGGGCATAAGCGCGCTGGCGCTCTATCCGATCCTGGTCGTGGTGGTGCTCACACTGTACACAGGTTCGATGGCGGGCGGCTTCCAGGGGTCGCTGAAGTGGGTCGACAATTTCGGCATCCAGATCCTGATCTATGTGATGCTGGCATGGGGGTTGAACATCGTCGTCGGTCTCGCCGGCCTGCTCGACCTCGGCTACGTCGCCTTTTATGCACTTGGCGCCTATGCGTATGCGCTTCTAGCCACGCATTTCGGCCTGTCGTTCTGGATCCTGCTGCCGGCTGCCGGCGCCATGGCCGCCCTCTGGGGCGTGCTGCTCGGCTTCCCGGTGTTGCGCCTGCGCGGCGACTATCTGGCTATCGTGACGCTGGCTTTCGGCGAGATCATCCGATTGGTGCTGATCAACTGGCGCGATGTGACCAACGGTTCTGCCGGCATCTCCGGCATTCCGAAGGTTTCCTTCTTCGGCCTGATGTCGTTCAACGTCTCGGATCCGAACTACATCGCCAAGGTGCTGGGCATCGCTCAGTCCGGCGCATACTACAAGATCTTCCTCTACTACCTGATACTCGGGCTCTGCCTGCTCACCGCCTTCGTCACCATCAGGCTGCGCCGTCTGCCGGTTGGCCGTGCTTGGGAAGCGCTGCGTGAGGATGAGATCGCCTGCCGCTCGCTCGGCATCAACACCACCACCACCAAGCTCACCGCCTTTGCCACAGGTGCCATGTTCGGCGGCTTTGCCGGCTCGTTCTTTGCCGCGCGGCAAGGTTTCGTCAGCCCGGAATCCTTCGTCTTCCTGGAATCGGCGATCATCCTGGCAATCGTCGTGCTTGGCGGTATGGGCTCGCTGGTCGGCATCGCCGTCGCCGCCATGGTGATGATCGGTGGCACCGAGGCGCTGCGTGAGCTCGACTTCCTCAAGCAGATCTTCGGGCCGGACTTCACCCCGGAGCTCTACCGCATGCTTCTGTTCGGCATGGCCATGGTGATCGTCATGCTGTGGAAGCCACGCGGCTTCGTCGGCAGTCGTGAACCAACAGCTTTCCTGAAAGAGCGAAGGGCTGTCTCCAGTTCCTTCACCAAGGAGGGCCACGGCTGATGAATGCGAGCTCGATTCAGGGAACCAATCCGGGTATGAACGACGCCATCCTGCAGGTCGATCACCTGTCGATGAAGTTCGGCGGCCTTGTCGCCATCGGCGATCTGTCCTTCACCGCGAAGCGCGGCGAGATCACCGCGCTGATCGGCCCCAATGGTGCCGGCAAGACCACCGTGTTCAACTGCATCACCGGCTTCTACAAGCCGTCGGAAGGCATGATCACGCTCAACCGCCAGGATGGCACCAGCTACCTGCTGGAGCGCCTACCGAACCACGAAATCCCGGCGCGCGCCAAGGTGGCGCGTACCTTCCAGAATATCCGGCTGTTCTCGGGCATGACGCTGCTGGAGAACCTGCTGGTGGCCCAGCACAACAAGCTGATGAAGGCATCGGGCTATACGATGCTGGGCCTGTTCGGCTTCAGCGGCTACCGCAAGGCTTCGGCCGAATCGGTCGAACTTGCCCGTCACTGGCTGGAGAAGGCCGACCTTGTCGATCGTGCCGATGATCCGGCCGGCGACCTGCCCTATGGGGCCCAGCGGCGGCTCGAAATCGCGCGCGCCATGTGCACCGGGCCGGAGCTTCTGTGCCTTGATGAACCGGCTGCCGGTCTCAATCCGAAGGAATCGCTGGCGCTCAACTCGCTGCTGATGGACATCAAGAACAACACTGGCACGTCGATCCTGCTTATCGAGCACGACATGTCGGTGGTCATGAAGATTTCCGACCATGTCGTCGTGCTCGAATATGGCCGCAAGATCTCCGACGGCAATCCGCAGTCCGTGCGCACCGATCCACGCGTCATCGCCGCCTATCTCGGCGTCGACGACGAGGAGGTCGAGACCGTGCTGACCGAGGTCGGCGACGAGGACGTTATCGAACAACTCGACACCGGTCCCGATGCCGCGCATGGTCCGGGGACATCGTCATCCTATCTCGCCGGGCCGGTGGCCGACACCGTCGGCCACAGCGAAGGCGAGCGCGTCACCGTGTCCAAGGGTGCGTCGAAGGCAGCGCAGGTCGATGCGCGCGCGGCGACAGTGGCAAGCAAGCCTGTCGCCGCAAAGCCCGCTTCGCCGGCCAAGCCGGCTGCGGCAAAGCCGGCCGCCAAGGCGGCGCCGGCGAAAGCAGTGGGTATCTCCAACCGGCTGGCGGCGCCCCGCGATGGCAAGGCCGACAATCTGACCCGCATCAAGGGGATCGGCACGGTCAACGAGAAGAAGCTCAACGAACACGGCATCTTCCATTTCGACCAGATCGGCGCCTGGAAGAAGTCCGACGTCGAGGCCGCGGAAGCCTATCTCGCCTTCGACGGGCGCATCGCGCGCGAGGAGTGGGTCAAGCAAGCCAAGCTTCTGGCAAAGGGCAAGGACACGGAGTTCTCGCGCCGGGTCGATGCGGGGAAGGTGGCGACAAGTCATGCTTCCGGAAAGGCCGCTGCCGCGCCGGCGGCGGGCAAACGTGGAGGGCGTAAATGATGGCCGGCACAACGCTGCTCGACGTCAAGGGCGTCCAGACCTACTACGGCAACATCAGGGCGCTGAACGGCGTCGATGTCCACGTCAACCAGGGCGAGATCGTGGCGCTGATCGGCGCCAACGGCGCCGGCAAGTCGACCTTGATGATGACCATCTTTGGCGCTCCACGCGCACGGGCGGGCACCATTACTTTCGCCGGCACCGACATCACGGAGATGCCGACGCACGAGATCGCGCGCATGCGCATCGCCCAGTCGCCGGAAGGCCGGCGCATCTTCCCGCGCATGACGGTGATGGAAAACCTGCAGATGGGCGCCAGCCTCGACAACCTCAAGCACTATGACGAGGATGTCGAGAAGGTGTTCACGCTGTTTCCGCGCCTGAAGGAGCGCATCGCCCAGCGTGGCGGTACGCTGTCGGGCGGCGAACAGCAGATGCTGTCGATCGGGCGTGCGCTGATGGCGCGGCCGAAACTGCTTCTGCTCGACGAACCGTCGCTGGGCCTGGCGCCGCTGATCGTCAAGCAGATCTTCGATGCCATCCGCGAGCTGAACCGCACGCAGGGGCTAACCGTGTTCCTGGTCGAGCAGAACGCCTTTGGCGCGCTGAAGCTCGCCACGCGCGGCTATGTCATGGTCAACGGCAATGTAACGATGAGCGGTACCGGCAAGGAACTGCTCGCCAATCCGGAAGTGCGCGCCGCCTATCTCGAAGGCGGGCATCACTGATCCCAGGAGACATCAATCATGCAAGGCATTCTCTACGAGGAACCGTCGATCTGGCAGTTCTTCTTCGTCACCTGCCTGCTCGGCGGCTGGGCGGCATGGATGACAGGCAAGGCCAGCGCCCAGACCTGGCGCAGTTTCCCGCAGCTGTTCGCCTATATGCTGGGCCTCGGCATCGGTATCAGGTTCATCCACCACGCGCTGTTCAACGGCACGATGTTCTCGCTTCACTACTATATCGTGGACACTATTGTACTGATGATCCTGGGCTTCGTCGGCTACCAATACACGCGCACAAATCAAATGGTTACTCAGTATAACTGGCTCTATGAAAGAGCTTCGCTTTTGAGCTGGAAACCGAAAGGTTGACGTTCATCATTAACGCCGTTTCGGGGATGAATCGGCGTGACAAGAGCCTGAAAATGGGCACACTATGCTTTCTGCGATAAGAGTGGGCATCGCATGAAAGCTTCATCCACGCCCACTCCGTTAATGGGAGCGTTTAAATGAAAAAGTCACTATTGTCCGCCGTTGCCCTGACCGCGCTCGTCGCGTTCGGTGGCAACGCGTGGGCTGACGTAATGTTCGGCGTTGCCGGCCCGATCACCGGTCCGAACGCGGCCTTCGGCGCACAGCTGCAGAAGGGCGCCGAGGCGGCCGTCGCCGCGATCAATGCCAAGGGCGGCATCAATGGCGAGCAGATCAAGCTCGAAGTCGGCGACGACGTCTCCGATCCGAAGCAGGGCATCTCGGTTGCCAACAAGTTCGTCGGCGACGGCGTCAAGTTCGTGATCGGCCACTTCAACTCGGGCGTGTCGATCCCGGCCTCGGAAGTCTACGCGGAAAACAACATCGTCGAAATCACGCCGGCCGCGACCAATCCGAAGTTCACCGAGCGCGGTCTGTGGAACGTGTTCCGCACCTGCGGACGCGACGACCAGCAGGGCAGCATCGCCGGCGCCTATATCGCCGCGAATTTCAAGGGTGCCAAGGTTGCCGTCATTCATGACAAGACCCCTTATGGCCAGGGCCTCGCCGATGAAACCAAGAAGGCAATGAACGCCGCCGGCGTCACCGAAGTCATGTATGAAGGCGTTAATGTCGGCGACAAGGACTTCTCGGCGCTCATCGCCAAGATGAAGGAAGCCGGCGTCACGCTGATCTACTGGGGCGGCCTGCATACCGAAGCCGGCCTGATCATCCGCCAGTCCGCGGACCAGGGCCTCAAGGCCCCGATGATGTCGGGTGACGGCATCGTGACGGACGAGCTTGCCGCGATCGCGGGCGACGCCGTCGCCGGCACGCTCAACACGTTCGGCCCCGACCCGCGCCTGATCCCGGCCAACAAGGAACTCGTCGACAAGTTCCGCGCGCAGGGCTTTGAGCCGGAAGCCTACACGCTCTACGCCTACGCTGCCGTGCAGGCGATAGCGGAAGCCGCGACGGCCGCCAAGTCGAACGACCCGCAGGCCGTTGCCAAGGCGATGCATGGAAGCGGCCCGTTCCCCACGGTTCTGGGCGATCTTGCCTATGATGCCAAGGGCGATCCGAAGCTGCCGGGCTACATCATGTACGAGTGGAAGAAGAAGGACGACGGAAAGTATTCCTGGTTCCCGAAATAAGCTGCTCTGGCAGGTCTGATATCAATGATGCCCGGCGCAACGCGCCGGGCATTTTCTTTGGCCACTGGCGTGGCTGGACGGTTGAATGGCGCTTTTCAAGCAGTCCTTCGCCGGCAGAATATCGATGTTCGGGTGACAATCGAAGTCATGATGCACGGCTTTCGAACCGAGACAGTCCGGTGCCAAGCGAGGAATCGACTTAAATCGATTTAGTCGTGCATCGATTTTGTTTGCACTGCAGCATTTTCGCGCTAATCATTGCGCCGATTTCCCGTCCCTTCCGTTACTGGAGCCCAGTCCTTGGCTATCACGAAGATCCTCGTCGCCAACCGGTCAGAAATCGCCATCCGCGTCTTTCGCGCGGCCAATGAACTAGGCCTCAAAACCGTGGCGATCTGGGCCGAGGAAGACAAATATTCGCTGCACCGCTTCAAGGCCGACGAGAGCTACCAGGTTGGGCGTGGGCCGCACCTGACCAAGGACATGGGCCCGATCGAGAGCTATCTGTCGATCGAGGAGGTGATCCGTGTCGCCAGGCTTTCGGGTGCCGATGCGATCCACCCTGGTTATGGGCTTCTGTCGGAAAGCCCCGAATTCGCCGACGCCTGCGCCGAGGCCGGCATCACCTTCATCGGGCCAAAGCCCGACACGATGCGCCGGCTCGGCAACAAGGTCGCCGCGCGCAATCTTGCCATCGAGGTCGGCGTGCCCGTCATTCCCGCCACCGATCCTCTGCCGGACGACATGGACGCGGTGAAGAAACTGGCCAAGGAGATCGGCTATCCGGTGATGCTGAAGGCATCGTGGGGCGGCGGCGGCCGCGGCATGCGCGCCATTCGTTCCGAGGCCGATCTTGCCCGCGAGGTGACGGAAGGCAAGCGCGAGGCAAAAGCCGCTTTCGGCAAGGACGAGGTCTATCTCGAAAAGCTGATCGAACGCGCCCGCCATGTCGAGGTGCAGGTGCTGGGCGATACACATGGCAACGCCGTGCATCTGTTCGAACGCGACTGCTCGATCCAGCGCCGCAACCAGAAGGTCGTCGAGCGGGCGCCGGCGCCCTATCTCGAAATGTCACAGCGCGAGGAGCTTTGCGGCCACGCGCTGAAGATCGCCCGCGAGACCAGCTATATCGGCGCCGGAACGGTCGAGTTCCTGCAGGATGCCGATACCAGCAAATTCTACTTCATCGAGGTCAATCCGCGCATCCAGGTCGAGCACACCGTCACCGAACAGGTAACGGGCATCGACATCGTCAAGGCGCAGATCCACATCCTCGACGGCTTCGCCATCGGCACGCCAGAGTCGGGCGTACCGGCGCAAAGGGACATCAGGCTGAACGGCCATGCCTTGCAGTGCCGTATCACCACGGAAGACCCCGAGCATAATTTCATTCCGGACTATGGCCGCATCACCGCCTATCGCGGCGCCACCGGCTTCGGCATCCGGTTGGATGGCGGCACCGCCTATTCGGGCGCGGTCATCACCCGCTTCTACGATCCGCTGCTGGAGAAGGTGACGGCATGGGCACCGACGCCGACCGAAACCATCGCCCGCATGAACCGGGCGCTGCGCGAATTCCGCATCCGCGGCGTGGCGACCAACCTGACCTTCCTCGAAGCGATCATCAACCACCCGAGCTTCGCGGACAATTCCTATACGACGAAGTTCATCGACACGACGCCGGAACTGTTCCAGCAGGTCAAGCGGCAGGACCGCGCCACCAAGCTTCTGAACTACCTTGCCGATGTTTCGGTCAACGGCCATCCCGAGACGCGTGGGCGGCCGCAACCCAAGGCCGACGCGGCCGCGCCCGTGGTGCCCTATCTCAACGGCAATGTGCCGAGCGGCTCCAAGCAGAAGTTCGATGTGCTCGGTCCGGCGAAATTCGCGACCTGGATGCGCGAGCAGAAAGAGGTGCTGGTCACCGACACGACGATGCGCGACGGACATCAGTCACTGCTGGCGACCCGCGTGCGCACGCATGACATTGCCGGCATCGCCGGCACCTACGCGCGGGCACTGCCACAGCTTCTGTCGCTCGAATGCTGGGGCGGCGCGACGTTCGACGTCGCCATGCGCTTCCTCACCGAAGACCCCTGGGAGCGGCTGTCGCTGGTGCGCGAGGCGGCGCCCAATCTGTTGCTGCAGATGCTGCTGCGCGGCGCCAATGGCGTTGGCTACACCAACTATCCCGACAATGTCGTGCAGCATTTCGTCCGCCAAGCAGCTGCCGGCGGCATCGACCTGTTTCGTGTCTTCGACTGCCTGAACTGGGTCGAGAACATGCGCGTCGCCATGGACGCTGTCGGTGCCGAGGGCAAGCTGATCGAAGCGGCGATCTGCTACACCGGAGACATACTCGATCCGGCGCGCGCCAAGTACGATCTCAAATATTATATCGGACTGGCCAGGGAATTGCAGGCTGCGGGCGCCCATATCATCGCGGTCAAGGACATGGCCGGGCTGCTGAAGCCTTCCGCCGCGCGCGTGCTGTTCAAGGCGCTGCGCGAGGCAACCGACCTGCCGATCCATTTCCACACGCATGACACGTCCGGCCTGTCGGCGGCGACGGTGCTGGCGGCGGTGGAGAGCGGCGTCGACGCCATCGACGCGGCGATGGATTCCTTCTCGGGCAACACCTCGCAGCCATGCCTGGGCTCGATCGTCGAGGCGCTCAAGGGCACCGACCGCGATCCGGGCCTCGACCCGCAATGGATCAGGAACATCTCGTTCTACTGGGAGGCGGTGCGCAACCAGTACGCCGCCTTCGAAAGCGATCTCAAGGGGCCGGCCTCCGAAGTCTACCTGCACGAAATGCCGGGCGGACAGTTCACCAATCTCAAGGAACAGGCGCGTTCGCTCGGGCTCGAGACACGCTGGCACGAGGTGGCGCAGACCTATCACGACGTCAATTTGATGTTCGGCGACATCGTAAAGGTGACGCCGTCGTCCAAGGTGGTCGGCGACATGGCGCTGATGATGGTGAGCCAGGACCTGACGGTTGCCGATGTCGAGAATCCGGACAGGGATATCGCCTTCCCGGACTCGGTCGTCTCGATGCTGCGCGGCGATCTCGGCCAGTCGCCGGGCGGTTGGCCGAAGGCGCTGCAGCAGAAGGTGCTCAAGAGCGAGAAGCCGATCACCGTGCGGCCGGGATCGCTGCTCAAGCCCGCCGACCTCAAGGCTAGCCGCAAGGAGATCGAGGAGAAACTCGAGCGCAAGCTCAGCGAGTTCGAATTCGCCTCGTGGCTGATGTACCCAAAAGTGTTCTCGGATTTCGCCGGGGCGCAGGAGACCTACGGACCGGTCAGCGTGCTGCCGACGCCGACCTACTTCTACGGCATGAAGCCGGAAGACGAGATTTTTGTCGATATCGAAAAGGGCAAGACGCTGGTCGTGCGCTGCCTCGCCATCGGCGATGTCGATGACAAGGGCATGGTCACCGTGTTCTTCGAGCTCAACGGCCAGCCGCGCCGCGTGAAGGTGCCAGACAGGGCGCATGGCGCGTCCGCGGCCAAGGCGCGGCGCAAGGCCGAGCCGGGCAATGAGGCACATGTCGGCGCGCCGATGCCGGGCGTTGTCTCCGCGCTCTCCGTTGCCGCCGGCCAGGCGGTGAAGGCGGGCGACGTGCTGCTCTCCATCGAGGCGATGAAGATGGAAACGGCGCTGCATGCGGAGCGCGACGGCACAATCATCGAAGTTCTGGTCAAGGCCGGCGACCAGATCGATGCCAAGGATCTGCTGATCGCCTTCGGATAATTGGTCATTGCCGAAACAGGGCTGTCGGTGTTTGGCGGCAGCCCTTCATGCCGCATCGATAACGGCTTGACCCGCCGTTCCCGGTCGGGCATCGAACCGCCTGCAAAAGCGCCGGGGCATACCCCGAGTCGCGGTGAAAACAGATTTGGAGAAAAACATGGCCGACGACATCACAGACACCAGCCAGACTGTTGCCGCCGGCCAGTTGCGCGCCTTCATCGAGCGCATAGAGCGGCTCGAGGAAGAGAAGAAGACCATTTCCGAGGATATCAAGGAAGTGTTCGCCGAGGCCAAGGGCACCGGCTTCGACACCAAGGCGATGCGGACAATCATCCGGCTGCGCAAGAAGGACCAGGCCGAGCGCCAGGAAGAGGATGCCATCCTCGATCTGTACATGGCCGCTCTCGGCATGGTGTAAGACTAGCCGGCCCGGCATCCGATGCGGTTGCCGGATAAACGGTTTGGACCATGAGCGAATTCGACTTCGGCGGCCGCCGCGCCTCGGAATTCCGCCATCGCGGCTTCTGGTCGCTGTTCGCCGGACGGCATCCTGAAGAGAAAGCCCGGCTGGCGCGGCGCGGACCCTGGTTCTGGCAGCGCGGGCTGCCCGACTTCGCATTGGTCATTTCCATGTATGTCGCGCCGGCGCAGAACCATGTCGGCGTCTTCTTCGGACGCAATGAGAAGTTCGGCGCCACGCAAAGCTGGTCGCGATTGAAACCCTTCCAGCCGGCGATCGAAGACAGGCTGAAGCTCGGGCCGGGACAAAGTGCCGAGGGCCTCGGCATCAATTCGCTCTGGCGGGTCAACTGCTTTGCCGAGGACAACTGGCCGGCGATGGCCGACTGGCTGGTGACGGAGGCGTCACGGGTCGAACGCGCCGTGACCGAGATTCTCGGGCAGGGATAGAGCGCCGGTGGTTTCCGAAGCCGTCACATCCTTCTTTCGCCTGCGCTGGCAAGGCGCCGTGCCGCTGAGCCGGCTGTTCTGGCGTGACCTGGTTCTTGTCGGCACCGCAATCAGCGTTGCGTCGTCGGTGGTGGCGCTTGTCCTGCTCGGGCTGAAGATGCCGCTCGCCATGGTGCTGGCGATGCATTTCGCGCCGGTGCCCTACAATCTGTTCCTGACACTGGCAGTCTGGCGAACCGCTGAGAAATTTCCCAGCGCCAAGGCCTGGATGATGACTTTGGGCGCGGCGCTGTGGTTGATCCTGACGGTGGTGATCTGAGGCAGTTCTGGCGGCCGGTGCAGAATGGGACGCCTTGCAAGCTCAGCACATGAAAAGGGCGGCCGAAGCCGCCCCTTTACGATCAAACAATCAGATTGCTGTTCAAGCCGCCGGCTCGAATTTCAGCGCCACGCCGTTGATGCAGTAGCGCAGGCCGGTCGGCGGCGGGCCGTCCTCGAAGACATGGCCGAGATGGCTGCCGCAGCGGGCGCAGTGGCATTCGGTGCGAACCATGCCGTAACTGCGGTCGACCGTGTTCTCGACCGAGCCGGGAACCGGATCGTTGAAGCTCGGCCAGCCGGTGCCGCTCTCGAACTTCAGCTTGGATTCGAACAGCGGCTGGTCGCAGCCGACGCAGGAAAAGGTGCCGGCGCGCTTTTCATAGAGCAGGGCGCAGCTTCCCGGCCGCTCGGTGCCGTGGCCGCGCATGACGGCATACTGCTCAGGCGTCAGCCGGGCGCGCCATTCGGCATCGGTGCGGGTGACGGGATAGGTGTGGGTGTCCATTTGATCTCCTCAGCCTTGGCGGCTCGTTATTGGTTGCAACCTCATATTCGCATGAAGATAGGCGTTTGTTACAGGTTCGCCCAGCAGCGGGCCTTCTACAAGATCAATGTTTCCTGGAAAGCTGCTTCGTCGCGCCTTCCAGCCCCGCCAGAGTCAGCGGGAACATCCGGCCGCCGAAGATATCGCGGATCATCGCGATGGAATGGGTATAACCCCAATTCTTCTGGTTTTCCGGATTGAGCCATACTGCGTTCGGCCATTGCTGCAGCAGGCGGCCGAGCCAGACGCTGCCTGCCTCCGGATTCCAATGCTCAACCGAACCTCCGGGATGCGCGATCTCGTAAGGGCTCATCGAGGCATCGCCGACGACGATCACCTTGTAGTCCGGGCCGTATTTGTGGAGGAGGTCGAAGGTCGGGATCACCTCGGCATGGCGGCGGCGATTGTCCTTCCACACGCCCTCGTAGAGGCAGTTGTGGAAGTAGAAATATTCGAGCTGTCGGAATTCGGCGCGGGCGGCTGAAAACAGCTCCTCGACGCTTTTGATGTGGTCGTCCATCGAGCCGCCGACATCGAAGAACATCAAGAGCTTCACGGCATTGCGCCGTTCGGGCCGCGTCCGCACGTCGAGATAGCCGTGCTCGGCGGTGGCGTGGATGGTGCCGGGCAGGTCGAACTCCTCCTCGGCGCCCTCGCGCACCCAGCGGCGCAGGCGTTTCAGCGCGATCTTGATGTTGCGGGTGCCGAGTTCGACGGCATCGTCGAAATTCCTGAATTCGCGCTTGTCCCAGACTTTCACGGCGCGGCGATTGCGGCTCTCGTGCTGGCCGATGCGGACGCCCTCGGGATTGTAGCCATAGGCGCCGAAGGGCGAGGTGCCGCCGGTGCCGATCCATTTCGAGCCGCCCTGATGGCGGCCCTTCTGCTCTTCGAGCCGCTGCTTCAAGGTCTCCATCAGCTTTTCGAAACCGCCGAGAGCCTCGACCAGTTTTTTCTCCTCGTCGGTCAGATGCTTCTCGGCGAGGCGGCGCAGCCATTCTTCGGGAATATTCGTGACATCAACGGCATCCGGGCCGCCCAGCGCCTCGATGCCCTTGAAGACATGCGCAAACACCTGGTCGAAGCGGTCGATGTGGCGCTCATCCTTCACCAACGCAGTGCGGGCGAGATAGTAAAAACCCTCGACGTCGTAATCGACCAGCCCGGCTTCCAGGCCTTCCAGCAGTGACAGATATTCCCGCAGCGAGACGGGAACGCGTGCAGCCTTCAGTTCGAGGAAGAAGGGGATGAACATGGTCTATCTATAGCAGATCATACTCGATGAAGCCCGTGCGCCGCGCTACATGGTCGTAGAGCTTGCGGGCGGTGGCGTTGGTCTCGTGCGTCATCCAGTAGACGTTCTTGACGCCAATCCTTGCAGCCTCTTCCTTCACCGCCTTGATCAGCGCCGCGCCGATGCCCTTGCCGCGCACGTCCGGGTCGGCGAACAGGTCCTGCAGATAGCAGTTGTTTTTCTCGGACCAGCCGGAGCGGTGGTAGAGGTAGTGGGTGAGGCCGACGGCCTTGCCGTCGAGCGTGGCGATGAAACCCTTCGGCTCGAATTCACCTTCGGTGAACAGCCGCTTCCAGGTGACGGCATAGACCTCTTCCGGCAGCTTGGTCTCATAGAAGGTGAGGTAGTCGGTCCACAGCCGCCGCCAGTCGGCATGGTCGGGCTGTGCGAGCGGGCGGACGGTGATGTCAGTCATTTCATTTTCCTCTGAAGTCTGGAACCCGATCCATCCAGCAGAATCGGATCGGAAATATCTCTACCTATCCTGCCGGCAAATCATACTCGCGAAAAGCGGTCGTGAGCATGTGCAGGGCCTCTCTCGCGTGAGGCGTCAAAGCATGCGAATGCAAGATGATCTCGGACGGGGGAATGGGTGGCAGGCCGAGTTTGCGGCCCACCTCGACCAGGCCGGGGGGAACGACACGGTAAGCAAGGGCCGAAACGGCGAAGCCGGCCGACACCGCGATGTTGACGGCCGCGCCGCCGCCGCCGACAAAAGCCTCGTTCCAGGCGATGCCCGCTTTGTCCAGCGCTTCGATCGCCCGCAGACGATCCGGGCAGTTGCATACCATGCTCAGAAGAGCGAGGCGCAACGGCGTGTCGGGTCGCCATTCGAAGGTCGGGGCGGCGAACCAGCCATAATGGGTGCGCGACAGGGTTTCGCCACGGCGGCCGCCATCTTCCCGGTGCACGATGACCGCATCGAGTTCGCCGCGATCGAACGCTTCTTCCAGCAAGGAGCTGGTATCGATCCTGACATTGAGCGCCAGTGAGGGATCATGGGCATGAAGCTGGGCTATCAGCGTGGATAGTTCCGGCCCCGCGACATGGTCGACAAAGCCGAGAGCAAGCCTGCACGACGCCGCCGAGAACTCCGTGAGGGCGCGTTCGTGGGAGGCCAGGAATTCGCGCGCCGCGGGGAGGAAAACGGCTCCCCGTGCCGACAGCGCCACGCGGCGTGGTGTTCGTTCGATCAACCGCGCGCCAAGCTTCTCTTCCAGGCGGCGCAGCTTGACGCTGATCGTGGCCTGGGTACTTCCCAGCGCGACCGCCGCACGGGTGAAGCTCTGCAGATCGGCCACCATCACGAAGATGCGTACAGCGTCGACATCGAGGCTCGTCATTTCGACTATTCCATTTTGTCATCTCTGAAATAGAGATGCATCGTCTTTTTTCATGGTCAAGGCTCGTCTATCTCATCTCGACCGCAGTTTGAAGAGCGCCACTTCCAGCCTCTCTGAATGCTCCCATAGAAAGTGATGGATATGTCGTTTCAAATTGACCGAAACACCGTTGCGCTTGCGGGCGTCTGCCTTGCCTCTCTGTTGTTTGGCCTCGAAATCTCCAGCGTGCCGGTCATCCTTCCGAAACTCGAAAGCGTGCTCGCCGCCGATTTCAGGGATCTGCAATGGATCATGAACGCCTACACCATTGCCTGCACCACGGTGTTGATGGCGACGGGGACACTGGCCGACCGTTTCGGCCGCAAACGCGTGATGGTGATCGCCACCATCTCGTTCGGCGTCACCTCCTTGCTGTGCGGCCTGGCACCCAGCGCTCCGCTTCTGATCGTCGCGCGCTTCCTGCAAGGTCTTGCGGGGGGCGCGATGTTTACCTGCAGCGTCGCCGTGCTGTCCCACCAGTTTCAAGACGGTCGTGACCGGAGCAAGGCTTTCGTGGCCTGGAGCGTAGTCTCGGGCATCGGGCTTGGTTTCGGTCCCGCCATTGGCGGGTTGATCGTAGCGCTGTCGAGCTGGGAGTGGGTGTTCCTCATCCATGTGCCGCTGGCGATCCTTGCCCTGGTCTTCATCGGCGCCGGCGTCACCGAATCGCGCGACGCCAACGCCCAGAAGCTCGATCGGGCCGGCATCCTGACGCTCTCCTTCGCGGTGTTCGGCTTCTCCTATCTGATCACGCAAGGGGCTGATCTTGGGGCCGGCGCCCGCATCGGCGTGACCATCGCGGCCGTGCTGGCCTTCATCGCGTTCCTCGTTGCCGAGAAGACCAGCCCCTATCCGATGTTCGATTTCTCTGTGTTCCGCATCCGCCAGTTTTCAGGAGCGATCATGGGCGGCATCGGCATGAATTTCAGCTACTGGCCGTTCATCATCTATCTGCCGATCTATTTCTCGGGCGTTCTCGGCTACGACAGCACGACGACCGGCCTGTTGCTGCTCGTCTACACGCTGCCCTTCATGCTGATGCCCGCGATCGCCGAGCGCATTCGTGCGCGCTACCAGGCGCGCGTCGCGATCCCACTGGGGTTGCTGACGCTGGGGATCGGCTTCATCGCCATGAGGATAGGCTCCGGGCTCGAGGGAGCCAACTGGCTGACCATGCTGCCCGGTACCCTGATCGCCGGCATCGGCATCGGCCTGACCAATTCGCCAACCACCAACACCACGACAGGCTCGGTGTCGGCTGACCGTGCCGGCATGGCCTCGGGCATCGACATCAGCGCGCGCCTGATCACGCTGGCGATCAACATCGCGGTGCTGGGCCTGCTGTTGACGCAGGGCATCGCTTCTTATCTGCGGACCGTTTTTGGCGCGGCCCTCGATGCGAATGAACTCAGCGCCCTGGCGGAAAGGATCGCCACCGGAAATCTCGCTGGCCTTTCGCAATATTCGCCCAGGCTCGCGACCCTCGATCCATCCGGCGCCATCGTGCATGCCGCTCTGGTCAACGGGTTTGGCTGGGTGATGCTCTATTGCGGGATCGGCGTTCTTGCCCTTGCCGTCATCAGCTTCATGATCTTCGGCGTCAGAGGCCGAGTCACCCCTGCCTTCGCGCCATGAACGCCAGCCGTTCGAACAGATGGACATCCTGTTCGTTCTTCAAGAGTGCGCCGTGCAGTTTGGGCAGCGCATTCTTGGGGTCGGCGCGCAAATCTTCCGGCGCGATGTCGTCGGCGACCAGCAGGCGTATCCAGTCGAGCGCCTCGGATGTCGATGGCTTCTTCTTCAGGCCGGGCACATCGCGGATCTCGTAGAACTGCGTCAGCGCCGCCCGCACCAGATTCTGCTTGATGCCGGGATAGTGGACATCGACAATTCTGTGCAGGGTCTCGACATCCGGGAAGCGGATGTAGTGGAAGAAGCAGCGGCGCAGGAAAGCGTCCGGCAGTTCCTTTTCGTTGTTGGAGGTGATGATGACGATCGGCCTGACCGCGGCGCGAATCGTCTCTCCGGTTTCGTAGACGAAGAACTCCATTCGATCGAGTTCCTGCAACAGGTCGTTGGGGAACTCGATGTCGGCCTTGTCGATCTCGTCGATCAGAAGCACGACCTTCCTGCCGGCTGCGAATGCCTCCCACAATTTGCCGCGCTTGATGTAATTGGCGATGTCGTTGAACCTGATATCGCCGAGCTGGCTGTCGCGCAGCCGCGAGACCGCGTCATATTCGTAGAGCCCTTGCTGTGCCCTGGTGGTCGATTTGACGTGCCATTCGATCAGATCGAGGCCCAGCGCGGCCGCCACTTGCCTGGCGAGCTCCGTCTTGCCGGTGCCAGGCTCACCCTTGACCAGCAAGGGCCGCTCCAGTGCGATCGCCGCGTTGACGGCCACCATCAGATCCTTGTCGGCGACATAGGCCGCCGTGCCTTCGAAACGCATTTTTGCTCCTCGGTTCGTTCCGGCGACCGTAAGGAGACGATTTGGCCTGCGCAAGGCGCCGCGGTGAAGCGGATGTGAAACCTCGCGGCGGAATCCTCGTTTCTATGTCAGGTCCATGCCGGACCCGGGGGCGGCAGCGGTGAAGCAAGGAACATTTGGCAAGATGGAGTTGCAAGTGGTGGTCGGGGTGCTGGCGGCGACGCCGGTGCTGGTCGGGTTCGAAGGCATCCTGTCGGGGCCGGACTTCCTGAATGTCACGGCTCCGTGGCCGGTCGACCTGGACAGCCATTTCCGCTTCCTGTCCGGCTTCTTCCTCGCCATCGGCATCGCCTGGTATACCTGCATTCCCGGCATAGAGACCAGGACCGAGCGGTTTCGGCTGCTTGCGGCCTGCACATTCGCCGGCGGGCTGGCGCGGCTTTTCTCGCTGCTCACCGCCGGTGAGCCGTCGGTTGGGCACATGGCCGGGCTTTGCGTCGAGTTGCTGGCGGTGCCGGCCCTGGTCTGGTGGCAGGGGCGCGTCGCGAATAAAGCCGCGGAGAATGCTCGGGCATCTGGTCTATAGGCTGCAACAGGCCTATATCAGGGGAGACGATCTGTGCTTCCCGGCAGGAGAACATTTTCCCCGGGGCCTTAATCATCCCTAGGGAGCTGTCCCTGGGAAGACCCGTGGGTTTTCTCATACGGCGCCCACCTACTTTGTAGGTTCCCGGGATCGCTCTCTCCACCGGTTGTGTGGATCGTCACTCAACGCGAAGGATCCACTCGCGCTTTGGTGGATCCTTCGGTGGAAAACGTCGCTTCCGCAACGCCATCGATATCCGACCTTTTCTACCGTGGCCGCATGACTTCTCCCAAAGAGCTGAAAAAACACCTTCGCAAGGAAGCACTCGGCCGCCGTGACGCGCTCGATGAATTCTGGCGGGTGGAAGCCGCGCTCGAAATGGCCGAAACGGCGCGTGATCGCCTCGGGATCGAATCCGGCCAGATCGTCTCCGGCTTCTGGCCGATGCGCTCGGAAGTCGACGTCAGGCCGCTGATGTTCGCCTTGCGCGAGCAAGGGGCAAGGCTCTGCCTGCCGGCTATCCTCGACAAGACAACCATCGTCTTTCGCGAACTGGTGCGGGGCGCGCCGATGGTCGAGATGGGCTTCGGCACGGTCGGCCCACATGAGGAAGCCGACGTGCTCGACCCCTCGGTGATGCTGATCCCGCTCGCCGCCTTCGATGCGCGCGGCCATCGCATCGGCTATGGCGCCGGCTATTACGACCGCGCGATAGCCAGGTTGATCGACAAGGGACAATCACCCAGGCTGGTTGGCATTGCCTTCGATTGCCAGGAGGTGGCGCTGGTGCCGGATGAGCCGCATGACGTGATCATTCAAGAAATACTGACCGAGAGCGGGTTGCGCCGGTTCGCGCCGGAACTGTAGATAGTTTTTTGGAACGCATGATCTTTGCCGAAAAGTCATGCAGCTTTTCGGGATCAGGCGTAGATGAGACTTCTCTTCCTCGGCGACATGGTCGGTAAAACGGGACGCACGGCGGTGTGGGAACAGCTGCCAGGCCTGATCTCCGACTTCAAACTCGACTTCGTCATCGTCAACGGCGAGAACGCCGCCGGCGGTTTCGGCATCACCGAGGATATCTTCCGCGAGACGATCGCGGCCGGTGCCGATGTCGTCACCACCGGCAACCATGTCTGGGATCAGCGCGACGCGCTGGGGTTCGCGCCGCGCGAGGAACGGTTCCTGCGTCCGTCCAATTTTCCCAAGGGTACACCTGGGCGAGGCTCCGGTGTCTACATCGCCAAAAACGGCGCGCGGGTGCTGGTCGCCAACATCATGGGGCGGGTGTTCATGCATCCCGAACTCGACGATCCCTTCCAGGCCGGCGAGCGCGAGCTCGCCGCCTGTCCGCTTGGCGAGCAGTCCGACGCGGTGATCATCGACTTCCATGCCGAGGCAACCTCGGAAAAAATGTGCTTCGCGCATTTCGTCGACGGCCGCGCCAGCCTCGTCATCGGCACCCATACGCACCAACCCACCGGCGACCATCAGATCCTCAACGGCGGCACCGGCTACATGTCGGACGCCGGCATGTGCGGTGACTACGATTCCTCGCTGGGCATGGACAAGGAGGAGCCGCTCAACCGTTTCCTGTCGAAAGTGCCGAAAGGGCGTTTCGAGGCGGCAACCGGACCGGCGACATTGTGCGGCGTCGGGGTCGATATTTCCGACCGCACGGGGCTGACGGAGAGGATCGCGCCGTTTCGTCGCGGCCCCCGGCTGGAAGAAACCGCACCTTCTTTCTGGTCATGACATTGATATAGGCGTGCGTAGTACCTAATTGCCGGCGACATCTGCTTCAGATCGTTACAAGAGGGGACGACGACCTCCATGCAGCTTATCGAATTTCTGGCGCCTTACTTTGCCTTTGTCCATGATCCGACCGCGTGGATTGCACTGCTGACGCTGGTGGTGCTGGAGATCGTGCTCGGCATCGACAATCTCATCTTCATCTCGATCCTGACTAACAAGTTGCCGGAGGGGCAGCGGGCACAGGCACGACGGCTCGGCATCTCGGCCGCGCTGATCATGCGGCTTGTGCTGCTGGCCACCATCTCGATCATCGTCCAGCTGACGGCGCCGGTGTTCAACGCCTTCGGCCACGGTTTCTCCTGGCGCGACCTGATCCTGATCGCCGGCGGCTTGTTCCTGGTGTGGAAGGCGACAAAGGAAATCCACCACACGGTCGATCCCGAGGATCATCAGGACACGATGCTGGGCGGGACGCTCAAGATCTCGCTCGCCGGCGCGATCTTCCAGATCCTGCTGCTCGACCTCGTCTTCTCGATTGATTCGATCATCACCGCTGTCGGCATGACCGACGAGATCGCCATCATGTACATCGCCGTCATCGTTGCGGTGAGCGTGATGATGCTGGCGGCCGGACCGCTGGCCGACTTCATCGCCAGGAACCCCAGCATCGTCATGCTGGCGCTGGGCTTCCTGCTGATGATCGGCATGACGCTGATCGCCGACGGCATGGGCTACCATGTGCCCAAGGGCCACATCTACGCGGCCATGGGTTTCTCGGCGCTGGTCGAGGGGCTCAACATGCTGGCGCGACGCCGGAAGAGGTCCGGCGGCGGGCATTGAGGCCGGTCGCGCCTACCAGGCGTCGGGTTCGCGCAGCATGTGGACGATGTTGGCTGGATTGGTGATCCAGCCACCTCGAAAACCCTCGCCCAAGTGCTCGATTGCATCACAGCGCACGACGCCAGCCTTGGCGAGGTGGTCAGCGGCGGCAGGAAAATCGCCTGTGAACAGCTCAAGCCAGACCTCGGCCTGGCTCATCATCGGCGCTTCGTCGATCCACAGGCGGTTGGGGCCGAGCTCGAAGCCGATGGCCGGTGCCTTGTCGGTGAATGGTTTCAGGCCGACGACATCGCGGTAGAAGGCGATCGTCGCCTCATACTGGTGCGGCGGTACCTTCATGGCGATGTTGATGCCGCCGGTGAATCTCGTGGTCATGCTGGCTCCTTTGTTGAATGTCAGATGTTGTTTTCGCTGGCGGGTTCGCCCTTCATCTCGCTGCGGTAGTAGCCGTCGCGCAGATTGATGCCGTATTCGACATAGGCCTTCATGCAGGCCAGCATCTGTGACCAGCCTTCGCAGTTGAGGTAGGATTTCTTCAGGCCGACCGCGCCTTCCTGCCAGCCGCTCTCGGCGATGGTGACGAAGGTGCCGCCGTCGTCCAGCGGCTCGAAATTCATCTCGATGCGGGTCTTGTAGGCCGGCTTGCCGTCGGCATCGGTGGCGTCCCAACGCAGCACGATGCGGCGGTCCTTCGTTACCTCATCGACCTCAACCGGCACCTTGCCCCACCAGACCACGCCAGCGCCTGCCACCAGCGGCGCACTGGCGCCGCCGATCGTGGTGAAATAGCCGCTGAGTTTCTTCGGATTGACGACGGCGTCGAAGACTTCGGCGACCGGTTTACCGATGCGTCCGGAAACACTGAATCCAAGAGACATATCCACAGCTCCTTGCTTGATCGATCCGACGACATGTTATAGAAATATAACATGTCGAGCCGATCGCAGGACGACAATGTTTTCAAGGCGCTGGCGCATCCGCGCCGGCGTGAGTTGCTGGATCAGCTGAAGGACACGCCGAAGACCACCGGCATGCTTTGCGATGCCTTTCCCGATATGGATCGCTGCACCGTGATGCTGCATCTCAAGGTGCTGGAGGAGGCTGATCTCGTCGTTCCCAGGCGGGAGGGCCGCGAGCGCTGGAACCATCTCAATGCGCTGCCGATCAAGCAGATCCACGATCGCTGGATCAGTCAGTATGCAGGCCATGCGCTCAGCATCATCGATCGGCTGAAATCCGAGCTCGAAGCGTGAGCGGCTGCTGCAGCCCGTATCGTGCGCCACGCATGCGGTGTGGCTGGACGAATTGAGCCGATTTATCTATAAGCCGGCCATTCCGACAGAGAACGCCGTGCTTCCGCGAGTTGCACCAGGGACGCTCTGAAATTTTGAATTCGAGCATTTTGGCGAAATGCCGGGCGATCCCGTCCGGTCGCTGGATGCTCTAGCCGAACACGACAGGGGTGCCATGGCTGGCCATTCACAGTTCAAGAACATCATGCACCGCAAGGGCCGTCAGGACGCCGTGCGGTCGAAAATGTTTTCCAAGCTGGCGCGCGAAATCACCGTTGCCGCCAAGAGCGGGACACCTGATCCATCGATGAACCCGCGCCTGCGCCTGGCCATCCAGAACGCCAAGGCCGTGTCGATGCCGAAAGACAACATCCAGCGTGCCGTCAACAAGGCCTCGATGGGCGATGCCGAAAACTATGAAGCCGTGCGCTACGAAGGCTATGGGCCGGGCGGCGTTGCCGTCATCGTCGAGGCGCTGACCGACAACCGCAACCGTTCGGCATCCAACGTGCGCGCCGCCTTCACAAAGGCTGGCGGGGCAATGGGCGAAACCGGCTCGGTGTCCTTCATGTGGGACCGTGTCGGCGAGATCTATTATCCGGCCTCCGCCGGCAGCGCCGACAAGGTCATGGAGGCGGCGATCGAGGCCGGCGCCGATGACGTCGAAACGGATGAGGAAGGCCACACCATCTATTGTGCCTTCGAGAATCTCGGTGAAGTGTCGAAGGCGCTGGAAGCCTCGCTCGGCGAAGCGGAATCGGTGAAGCTGATCTGGCAGCCGCAGAACAATGTTCCGGTCGATGAGGAACGGGCGCAGTCGCTGATGAAGCTGGTCGCGACACTCGAGGATGACGATGACGTGCAGAGCGTCTACGCCAATTTCGAAGTCGACGACGAGACCCTGGCCAAGCTCAGCGCGGCATGAGCGAACAGCCCCTGCCAACCGTCCGCATCACCTACTGCACGCAGTGCCAATGGCTGCTGCGTGCCGGCTGGATGGCGCAGGAATTGCTGTCGACCTTCGGCACCGATCTGGGCGCGGTCACGCTGGTGCCGGGCACGGGCGGGATCTTCACCATCAGCTGCAACGACACGCTGGTCTGGGACCGCAAGCGCGACGGCGGCTTTCCCGAAGCCGCGAAGCTCAAGCAATTGGTCCGCGATGTCATTGATCCGGACCGCGACCTCGGTCACTCCGACAGGGGACACAAGGCCAAGGACCCCGCCTGACGCGGAGCCCTTGCCTCGAACTTCCGCTCATCGCCATGCGGTGATGAAGCAGGCCAGCGCGGCGATGCCGGTGATGGCACGGACATGGTTCCACATCACCCATTCATCCAGATATCGCGACCACAGGCTGGCGCCGTTGGCGCTTGCCGGATCGACGGCGGCCAACGCGTCGTTTAGCGGTACGTTGAAGACGATCGTCACCAGCACGATGCCGACCAGATAGATCAGGCTGCCGGCAACCAGCCACAGTGAACCCGAATGGCTCCAGCCCATCGCCGCGCCGATGCCGACAACGAGGCACACAAGTGCCGTGCCGAACAAAGCCGTCATGAACAGCGGCGTGACCGCGGTGACGTTGATCGAGTTCATCGCCGCGATGCCGCCTGCGGCCGGCATGCGGGCAAGGCCCGGCATGACGAAGCTGGAAAAGGCAAAGAAGACGCCGGCGACGACACCCGAGCCGAGTGCTGCGACGAAGGTGAGGGCGGGCAGAAATTTCGGGATCATCTCATTTGCTCCACACGCCGGTCGCGGCGGTTTCGTTTGCGTAGGCGGTAAAGTCCTTGGGGGAGCGGCCAAGCACGCGCTGGACACCGTCCGTCAGATGGGAATTGCGGCCATCCAGAACTTCGGTGAAAAGCTCGTTGAGCAGGCCGACGATTTCGGCAGGCACGTGCTGTTCCCGCAGCATGACGTCAAAGGCGGCATGGGAAATCTGGGCGTATCGGATCTCGCGACCGGCGGCCCTGGCAATCTCGGCGCTAGCTTCGGCGAAGGTCAGCAATCGCGGCCCGGTCAGTTCGTAAAGCTGGTTCTCGTGCCCGAGTTGGGTCAGCGCCGCCACGGCGGCGTCGGCGATGTCGTCGGCGTCGACAAAAGGCTCTCCAACGGCGCCGACCGGCAGCGCCACCTCACCGTCGAGCAGCGGATCAAGAAGGAAGCTCTCAGAAAAATTCTGGGCAAACCATGCACAGCGCAGGATGGTCCAGACGGCTCCGGATGCCTTGACCATCTCTTCGGCGCGTTGCGCTTCCGGTTCGCCACGGCCCGACAGCAGCACCTGCCGGTGCACGCCCCTTGTCGCGGCGAGAGAGGCGAATTCCCCCACCGTTTCGGCCGCGCCCGGCACAGCGATATCCGGATAGTAGCTGATGTACACGGCACCCACGCCATCCAAAGCCGGTTCCCAGGTCGCGGTGTTCTCCCAGTCGAAGGCGGGTGTGGCGGAGCGCGAGCCGAGCCGTACCGGCAGGTTGCGTGCGGCGAGGCGCTCGGCGAGGCGGCGGCCGGTCTTGCCGGTGCCGCCGAGGATCAGGATCGGTTTCGATGCTGTGTCGTTCATGGTGGTTTTCCTCTCAAAATATGAATAATACTCACATTTGCTAAACGTGATAAATCCTCGTATTTTGAGAGTCAAGCCGGGCTGCCGGCAAATGTGTCGGGAGACGGTCATGGAAGGCAGTGCGCTATCGGGCTCGCAGGATGGACAGGTCGCATCGCCGCGCCGGACACCGAGCCAGCAACGCAGCCGCGAGCGGGTCGAACGCATGCTCGCGGCGGCCTCAGTGCTGATCGCCGAGCAAGGCAGCGATGCCATGCGCATGGGCGAGGTGGCTGAAAGGGCCGGCGTGTCGATCGGCTCGCTCTACCAGTTCTTCCCGGACAAAAGGGCGATCGTCTGGGCATTGGCTGAGCGGTACACGGCGGAAAGCCAGGCCTGCATCGCGGCCGCGCTGGCTGACGTCACTGATGCCGAAGGCCTGCGGCGGGCATTTTCAGAGTTGGTGGATATCTATTACCGGCTGTTCCTGGCGGAGCCGGTGATGCGTGACATCTGGTCGGGGACGCAGGCCGACAATGCGCTGCGCGAACTCGAACTGGCCGATAGCCGTGCCAGCGGCGCGTTCCTGGCTGCTGTATTGAAACGGCTGCGTCCGCAAGACGATTCGGCTGCGCTCGAGGCGAAGGCCTTCCTGGTCTGGCAACTCGGCGAAACGGCGGTGCGTCTCGCGGTCGCGGTCGGGCGCACCGAGGGCGACGGGTTCGTCGAGACCTACAAGCGCATGGCGCTGCGGGAGTTGCTTGACGAGTAAAGCCATTCGACGGCAAGCTACCGCCAGTGTTCCAAATCGAATCCCAGGCAACAAAAAACCCGCCTCAAGGGCGGGTTTTTGATTCTCTGAAAACTTATGCGGCTTAGATGCCGAAGCCTTCGAAACGCTTCTTGAACTTCGACAGGCGACCACCGCGGTCGAGCAGGGTCTGCTGGCCGCCGGTCCAGGCCGGGTGCGTGGTCGGGTCGATATCGAGGTTCATCGTATCGCCTTCCTTGCCCCAGGTCGAACGGGTCATGTATTCGGTGCCGTCGGTCATGACGATCTTGATGGTGTGGTAATCGGGATGGATGTCGGTCTTCATCGCTCTGTTCCTGGCTTGCCGGCGCCGCTGACGGGCAAATTGCCTGCGTCGATGCGCCCCTTTTTAAAACTCGAAGCCGCAGCTATTGAGGAGCCACGGCTTCTAAAACGGTCGGCGAGCCTATACATCAGCCGGAATTGAATCACAAGGCCGCGGCAAGCGCATATTGAAGCGCATACCCTGAAGCGGCTGGAGGAAACACTGGGATGGCGCAAATCAGCAGCGCAGATGAGCGCCGGCGCTCGCTCAAGCCGCTCAGGCGCCTGTTCCCCTATATCACGCGCTATCGCACGCTTGTCATCGGCGCCATCATCTCGCTGGTCATCGCCGCGGCAACGACACTGACGCTGCCGTTGGCGGTACGACGCATGATCGATCATGGTTTCTCGTCGTCCAGCACAACCTTCATCGCCGAATATTTCGCCGCCTTGGTGGCGATGGCGGCCGTGTTGGCGGCGGCATCGGCCGGCCGTTATTATTTCGTCATCACGCTCGGCGAGCGCGTCGTGGCCGATATCAGGCGCGATGTCTTTACCCATGTGACGACGCTGTCGCCGGCCTTCTTCGATACCGCCCAGTCGGGCGAAATCGTGTCGCGGCTCGCGGCCGACACCACGCAGGTCAAGTCGGCGGTAGGCGCCACGGCTTCGGTCGCGCTGCGCAATGTGATCCTTGGCCTCGGTGCGTTGGGGATGATGGTTGTCACCAGCCCCAAACTGTCCGGCCTGGTCATTGCAGCCATTCCGGTCATCGTGCTGCCGCTGGTCGCCTTCGGCCGTTCGGTGCGGCGAAAGTCGAGGCAAGCGCAGGATACGCTGGCTGATGCCACGGCCTATGCCAGTGAGCAGATCGGCGCGGTGCGCACGCTGCAGGCATTCACCAACGAGAAGCTGGTGACGGGGAAGTTCGCGGGCGCGGTGGAAGCCGCCTTCCAGGCGGCGCGTTCCTCGATCTTCGCGCGTTCCTTCCTCACCTTCTTCGCCATCTTCACCATCTTCTCCTCGGTGGTGGCGGTGCTGTGGTTCGGCTCGCGCGACGTGCTCGAAGGCACGCTGTCGCCGGGCACGCTCGGCCAGTTCCTGCTCTATTCGGTGTTCGCTGCCGGTGCGCTTGGCGCGTTGTCGGAAGTCTGGGGCGAAATGGCGCAGGCAGCGGGCGCCGCCGAGCGGCTGACCGAGATCCTGGCGGAAAAGCCGGCGATCCAGCCGCCCGCCGATCCAAAACCGCTGCCGGCCGTGGTCAAGGGGGCGATCAGCTTTGACGATGTCTCCTTCTCCTATCCGGCCAGACCCGACCGCGCCGCTGTCCACGGCCTGAGTTTTTCGGTCAAGCCCGGCGAGACGGTGGCGATCGTCGGCCCTTCCGGCGCCGGCAAGAGCACTGTCTTTTCGCTGATCCTGCGCTTCTATGACCTGGAAACCGGAAAGATCATGATCGACGGCGTCGACGTGCGCGATGCCGATCCGGTTGCAGTCAGGGAGCGTATCGCCATCGTGCCGCAGGATGTCACCATCTTTGCCGCAACCGCGCGCGACAATATTGGCTTTGGCCGGCCGGGCGCCAGCGAGGCCGAGATCGAGGCGGCGGCCAAGGACGCGCTTGCCGACGAATTCATCCTGAAGCTCGAACACGGCTATGACAGCCAGGTTGGCGAGCGCGGCGTGACACTATCCGGCGGCCAGCGCCAGCGTGTGGCGATCGCCCGCGCCATCCTGCGCGATGCGCCGATCCTGCTGCTCGACGAAGCGACTTCGGCGCTCGATGCCGAAAGCGAGACGCTGGTGCAGACGGCGCTGGAACGGCTGATGCAGGGCCGCACGACCATCGTCATCGCGCACCGGCTGGCGACGGTGCTCAAGGCTGACCGCATACTGGTCATGGATGGCGGCCGCATCGTCGAGGAAGGCACGCATCAGAGCCTCGTCGCCAGGGGCGGCATCTATGCGCGGCTGGCCAAACTGCAGTTCGAAACCGGTGCGAGTGCCTTCAGGGGTGCGGCGGAGTAGTGCGCCGCAACCGTGGTTCGGCTCACGCGAGATAACCGCCGTCGATGGTGAGGCTTGAACCGGTGATGAAGCTTGATTCCGGTCCGGCAAGATAAGCGACCAGTCCGGCGATCTCGCGATCTTCGCCGAGGCGTCCAAGCGCTATCAGCGAGCGGACCTTGTCCGCAACCGATGCATCGGCTGGCGTCATATCGGTGGCGGTTGGCCCCGGCTGGACGTTGTTGACGGTGATGCCACGCGGGCCAAGGTCGCGGGCGAGACCACGGGTCAGCCCGGCAATCGCGGACTTGGTCATCGAATAGATCGACGAACCCGGAAACCCCGTACGATCGGCAACGACGCTGCCAATGGTGATGACGCGGCCACCGTCACCCATGAATTTCACGGCAACCTGTGCCGCGAAGAATACGGCGCGCACGTTGATCGCGACCATCCTGTCGAAGTCCGCGACCGAAACATCGTCGACCATTCCGTGAATCAGGATGCCGGCGTTGTTTACAAGAATGTCGAGCCTGCCGAACTTTTCGACGGTTTTTTCGACAGCCTGCCGGATCGCTTCGGGGTCGGCGCTGTCGGCCTTGATGGCCAGCGGCTGCCCTTCGGGAGTGGCTAGCGATTTAACAAGCTCGGCAGCCTTTGCATCCGAGCTGACATAGGTGAAAGCCACAATCGCGCCATCGGCATGAAGCCGACGCACGATGGCGGCGCCGATACCGCGCGAGCCGCCAGCAACCAGTGCTACCTTGCCGGAGAGGGATCTTGTCATGGTTTTCTTTCTTGTTCTGGACCAATTAGTCTATAATTTGGCAAACTGAATAGCCGAAACCGTCTCGTAAATCCTGCTAGCGCAAGCTGCGGATGGCCATTTGCACGATGCCGCGCAACGTTTGTGATGAAGCGCCGCCTCGCGCGGATACCTTGATGCCGGAGAGGGTGGCGGCGATGAATTGCGCGGCGGCGTGAGCATCCAGTTGCGCGTCGGCCTCGCCGGCCGCCTTGGCCTGAGCGATCAGGCGTTCGAGCGCCGACAGCAACGTTCTGCCCGCCGCCTCGCCCAGCAGGACGACGTCTCGGTCCGAAACGCCGAATTCGCAGATTGCGCTGACCCCAAGGCAGCCGACTCCGCCTTGCGGGAGGGGTCTGGCTGCAAGCGCAACCATCGCGGATTCCAGCCCCGTCAGGGGTGAGGATGACGCGCTCATAGTTCCGATCAGCTCGGAGACGCTGTCGGCATTGTAGCGCTGCAAGGCTTCAAGATAGAGCCGCCGCTTGTCGCCAAACGTATCATACAGGCTTTGACGACTGATCCGCATCGCTCTCAGCAGCTCATCTGTCGAAGTCCCTTCGTAGCCATGGTTCGAAAAGACGCCGATGGCCTCTCTAAGGGCGATTTCGCGGTCGAATTCCTTGGGGCGTGCCATGGCACTGATCTAGGAATTATGGACTGATTTGTCCAGAATTATTTTGACCGAATCAGCGGTTGGAAAACCATCCCGGATGGCTAAGCAGCCCCGTAGCGCTGCTTCAGATGGCTGGTGAAATGCGCGGCGTTCAGTTTCTCGCCGGTGGCGCGTTCGAGCAGGTCCGGCGTCGACCAGCGCGACCCTTGCGACCAGATCTTTTCGCGCCGCCAGTCGTTGATTGCCGTGAAATCGCCCTTGGCGAGGTCTCGGTCAGCGGCTGGATTCTGCTTGGTCAGCGCTGCCCATTGCTGCGCCGCCATCATCGCGCCCAGCGTGTAGGACGGGAAATAGCCGAAGGCGGCACCCGGCCAATGCACGTCCTGCATCGGACCGTCGGCGGGGTTGTCGATGGTGGAGAGGCCGAGATACTCGCGCATCTTGGCGTCCCACGCCTCGGGCAGTTCGGCGACGTCCAGCCTGCCAGAGACAAGGTCCTGTTCCAGTTCGTAGCGCAGGATCACATGCAGCGGATAGGTGACCTCGTCGGCATCGACACGGATCAGGCCACGCTCGACCCGATGCACATGCGGCAGGATGTCGTCGATGGACCAGGTTTCGCCGAGCTGCTTTTCGACGACCGGCAACGCCCAGTGCCAGAAGGCCGGATTGCGGCCGAGCTGTTTTTCCACGAACAGGCTTTGGCTTTCATGCATGGCCATGCCGCGCGCCTTGCCGAGCGGCCAGTGGGCCCAGGCCTTCGGCAGGTTCTGCTCATACAGTGCATGGCCGGTTTCGTGCAGAACACCCATCAGCGCCGAGAGGAAATCGGTCGTTTTGTAGCGGGTGGTGATGCGCACATCGGTTGGCACGCCGCCGCAGAAGGGATGATGCGATACGGACAGCGAGCCATGCGTGAGATCGAAACCGACCGCGGCCATCATGGCCAGGCCAAGCTCGCGCTGCTTGTCGATCGCGTAAGTGCCTGAAAGCGGCTTCAGCGGGCGCTTTGCCAGGCGCTCTTCCTGCTCGGCCAAGGCTTCCGGCACGAAGTCTTTCAGAAAAGCCTTCAGGTCGGCGAAGACGGGGGTGATGTCGGCGGTGCGATTGCCGGGGTCGTACTGCTCCATCAACGCGTCATAGGGATCGAGGCCGAGCACGTCGGCGCGCAGGGCTGCTTCTTCGCGCACCAGCGAAACGATGCCTTCCAGCGCCGGGCGGAAACTCGCCCAATCGTTCTTCGCGCGCAGGTCGCGCCAAAGCTGTTCGCAGCGCATGCGCGCCGTGGTCTGGCGCTCGACGAACTCGACCGGCAGGCAGGTCAGGTTGGTATACTGCCGGCGCAGCTCGGCAACCGCCGCCTTCTGTTCCTCGTTCAACGCCTCGTCTTCGGCCGCCGCGAGCCAGTCCGCGATCTCCGGCGCGGTCGCGCGGGCGTGCTGCATGCCGGCAAGGGCCGACATGGCCTCAGCGCGCTTTTCCCCGCCGCCGACGGCCATGTGCGTGGCTTCGTCCGCGCCGAGAATGGAAAGCGCATGCTCCAGCGCTTCGAGCTTGTGGCCGAGATCATCGAGTTTCTGAAAGGACATGGCTGGTTCCGCTGACTATGGACGGCGGGAAAAGATACCAATGCGCGGTCGATGGCAAGCCATGCAGTCATGGCTTGCGGCGGTACCTCGATCGCTGCCCGCCCCGCCCGGTGGAATGCTGCTTGCGCAGGCGAGGACCTGCGTGGAATGCTGGCTGTCGGTGTAGGCGCGCCCTGGAGGGGAGAGAAGATGATCGGCAGCATTCTGGTCGGGCTGGTGGCCCTGATCCATCTCTACATCGTCTATCTGGAGATGGTGCTGTGGGACACGCCGCGTGGCCACAAGACGTTCAGGCTGACGCCGGAATTTGCCGGCGCCTCGAAGGTGCTGGCCGCCAATCAGGGGCTCTACAATGGTTTTCTCGCCGCCGGGCTGATCTGGGGCCTGTATCTCGGTGCGGCCGGTTTCCAGATCAAGGTGTTCTTCCTTGCCTGCGTGGCCATTGCCGGCCTCTACGGCGCGGCGACGGTGGGCAGGAAAATCCTCTACATCCAGACTGTGCCGGCTGTCCTTGCCTTGATCGCGGTCTGGCTGGGCTGGTGAAAAAAGGCGCCAGCAGGACGAAATGTCCCGAGGGCGCCAGTTGGTCCCTTCCTGAATTAGAGCGGTTCGTCGTTTCACGGAAACGAAGAACCGCTCTATCTCTTTGTTTGACGCAATTCCGGACGGAAAACCGCTTCACACTTTTCCTGAAATTGCTCTATTCGCCATCAGCCGTTCGGGTAGTTCCCGCCATCGGAGCCGTCGCCCATGTTGAAGCCGCTGCCGGTGTCGATCATGAGCCGCTGGTCGAGATGGTCGACGCGGCGCAGGAGCTGATGATATTGCGCTGAAGGTATCCGACCATTGTCCGAGGCCGCCGTCCTTTCAGCAACCCTGCTGATGTCGGCGGCACGCATCTGCAGGCTGTGCGCCTCGGCTGGCGTGATCAGCTTCTGCTGCTCGGCGTCCTTGATGCCGCTATCGATGCCTTGCAGCTGGCCAATAATGCCATCGACACGTGGGCCGTTGAACACGATCGGGGCGGTCTCATCGAGGGCACCCTTGTGGTGGCCCGCCGCATAGGCGCCGGCAAACGGAATGGCGACGAGGAACGCAGCGACAGTTGCAGTCTTGAGCGAGGTCTTGGACGTGAAAGAGCGCATGGCTGCGTCTCCCTTGATTGTGGAAGGCGGCGGTTGCTCCCGTTGCCTCCCGGCCGCGGGCCGTCCGGTTCCGTCGCGTCGCGATGATGGGAGCCATCGCCGGCGGTTCTCGGCCCAAGGGGAAGCTAGGACCACTCCGCAACGATGTGTAATTAAAAAAAGATAATGTTTTCAGGTCTTGCCGATCGTGATCTGCGCCCTAGGGTTGCGTTGACGAACAAATTCGCGTGATATCGCGGGATGATGGATCAACGTTCGGTGAGCTTCAGTTCAATACGGCGGTTCTTGTTGCGCGCCTCGTCGGTGTCGGCGGGATCGAGCGGCTGGAACTCGCCGAAGCCGGCGGCGACCAGCCGGTTGGCCGGCACGCCGTTTTCGATCAGGAACTTCACCACGGAGGTCGATCGCGCCGTCGACAATTCCCAGTTGTCGCGGTAGCGGCCGGTGCCCGACAGCGGCTTGTTGTCGGTATGGCCATCGACGCGCAGCACCCAGTTGATCTCCGGCGGGATCTCTTTCTGCAGCTCGATGATGGCGTCGGCGAGCTTCTTCATCTCGACCTTGCCCGCGTCGTTGATCACTTCGGAGCCGGTCGGGAACAGCACTTCGGACTGGAAGACGAAACGGTCGCCGACAATGCGGATGTTTTCGCGATCGGCGAGGATTTCGCGCAGGCGGCCGAAGAAATCGGAGCGGTAGCGGTTCAATTCCTGCACGCGCTGCGCCAGCGCGACGTTGAGGCGGCGGCCGAGATCGGCAATCTTGGTGTTGGAATCGCGGTCGCGCGTTTCGGAGACGTTGAGCGCATCCTCGAGCGCGCCGATCTGCTTGCGCAGCGCCGAGATCTGCTGGTTGAGGATCTCGACCTGGCTCAGCGCCTGCTGGCTGATCTGGCGCTGGCTGTCGAGTTCGCCCGTCAGCGCGGTGGCGCGCTGGTTGGCCGCGTCACCGGCGCCGGCACCCTGCGACAGCAGCTGTTCGAGCCGGCTTTTTTCCGCTTCGGCCGCCGACAGCGATGCCTGCATGTTGGCAAGCGAATCTTCCTTGTCCTGCGCCGTCGAGCGCTCCAGCGCCAGAAGCTGGGTCAGTTCGTTGATCTGCGAGTTGAGGCGGTTGAGCACCGTGTCCTTGCCGGAGATTTCGCGGCCGAGCAGGAACTGCGCCAGCACGAAGACGGTGAGCAGGAACATGATCGCCAGGAGCAGCGTCGACAGCGCGTCGACGAAGCCTGGCCAGTAGTCGATGCGGCGATCGGTACGCCGGCCACGTGCCAAGGCCACGTCAATGCACCCCAGGCTTCTTCAGGGCGTCGGCGATCTTCTCCAGTGTGTTGCGCATGGCCTTCTGTTCGTCGGACTGGGCTTCGACCCAGTCACGCATGATCTGCTGTTCCGAGCGCATGTTCTTGACCAGGCCCGAAATGCCGTCGGCAAGATTGGCCATGGCGGTGGCAACGCGCGGATTTGAACCGCCGCCATTTTCCTGCATGCTTCGCAACCTTTCCGACAGGACGCGGATCTCGTCGGAGGATTCAGTCTTGGCCGGATCGGAGACGACTATGTCGGACGACAGGTCGGTGACCGAGGACAGCCAGTTTTCAAGCTCGGTGTAGAAGCGCGTCTGCGCGCGACCCGCCTGCAGGTCGAGGAAGCCGAGCACCAGCGATCCCGACAGGCCGAACAGCGACGACGAGAACGCCGTGCCCATGCCTGCCAGCGGCGCCGAAAGCCCCTGCTTCAGGGAATCGAGCACCGCGGCGGCGTCGCCGGTGCCGGGATCGAGCGACTCGATGGTCTCGCGGATCGAGGCGATGGTGTTCAAAAGGCCCCAGAAAGTGCCGAGCAGGCCGAGGAACACCAGCAGGCCGACGAGATAGCGCGACGTGTCGCGGCTTTCGTCGAGGCGGGTGGCGATGGAATCGAGCATGGTGCGCATCGAGCTGGTCGAGAAGGCCATCGATGACGAGCGACCGATCATCGCCTTCATCGGCGCCAGCAGCACCGGCTCGGTGGTCTCGGAACCGGCACGGAAGGAGTTGACCCAGCGCACTTCGCGAAACAGACGCCCGACCTGGACGAAGGCCAGCAGGATGCCGACGACGAGCACGCCGATGATCAGGCCATTGAGGCCGGGATTGGTGACAAAGGCGGTCGAGATCTGGCGGGTCAGGATCGCGGCGATGAACGCGACGATCACCAGGAAGATCACCATGGTCAGAAGAAAGACCTGCGGGCTCGACAGTTTATGGGGATCATAGATCAGGACGTCGGAGCGCCTGCCCATGCCGAAGGATTTGAGTAAAGCCATCCGTGCCCCGTTTCCGATGCCGCCGATCACGTCGAACGTGACTCTAAACGCAATTGTGACCAAATTGAATGGCGCTTGGCAATATTGCCCACCTGAGTGGCGATTGCCAAATCCGCATCATTCTGTAGCAGTGCCGCGAACGAACCTCGGATTCAAGGCCAGAACGCGCTGCACCACGGCCGGGATCAGAACCGGTTTATCACCAGGCAGTCGACCATGGCTGCAAGATGCAGGCCGGCGCCCGTGACGACAAAGCCATGCCAAAGCGCATTGTGGAAGCGCAGCGCCTTCCAGGCGAAGAAGATGACGCCACAGGAATAGACGATGCCGCCGGCAACGATGAGCACGATCGAGGTCGTCGGCAGCGTCTGGACGAGCGGCTTCACCAGGACGATGCCGCTCCAGCCGATGGCCAGATAGAAGACGATCGCCAGCCGGTCGAAGCGACCGGGGAGAGCGACCTTGATGGCGATGCCGATCGCGGCTGCCGTCCAGACAAGGACGATCATCCACCTGGCCAGCGGCGAGTTGTCGAGCTGGGCGAGGAAGGGCGTATAGGTCGCGGCGATCAGCAGGTAGATCGCGGCATGGTCGAAGCGCCGCAATATCCACTTGGCCGGGGAGGATACCGGCCACAGATTGTAGGCCAGCGAGACCGACAGCACGGTGAGCAGCGAGATCACATAGAAGGCTGCCGCGATGTACTCGCCGGGCCCGGTGTGAAAGGCAGCCAGCGCCAGCAGCGCCGAACCGGCTGATATTGCCAGCACGATGCCGACCGCGTGGACGATGCCGTCGGCGATCATTTCAGCGCGCGAGTAATGCCAGCGTCCGACGAACGGAATGGGAATGTCGGGATTTTGCTGGCTGTTGCTCACGGCCTGGTTTTCCTGCGTCACCCTCATCTGGGCGGTCGCAGGGCAGTATTTCAAGGTTTGGTTGCGGTTTTGCGACTGCGGCGCTTCAGCGCGGCGCGAGCGGCTTCTTCACGGTTTTGAGCAAGGCGCGGTGAATGACCTCGTTGCCGGCAACCACCGAGCCGTTCTCCAGCATGTCCTGTCCGCCGGCCATGTCCGACGCGAAGCCGCCGGCCTCGCGGATCAGCAGAAGGCCGGCCGC
Source organism: Mesorhizobium shangrilense (assembly GCF_040537815.1). Classification (NCBI taxonomy): domain Bacteria; kingdom Pseudomonadati; phylum Pseudomonadota; class Alphaproteobacteria; order Hyphomicrobiales; family Phyllobacteriaceae; genus Mesorhizobium; species Mesorhizobium shangrilense. The sequence continues at coordinate 24,048 of NZ_JBEWSZ010000006.1, read as the reverse complement.
GATGTCCCAGGCCGAAAGGCCGGTTTCCCAGAAGCCGTCCATCCGGCCGGCGGCGACATAGGCGAGGTCGAGCGAGGCGGCGCCAAGGCGGCGGATGCCCGAAACCTCGGCCATGACGTTGCGCAGTTCGATGAGAAAATTGCCGTGCTGGCCGCGTCCGAGATGCGGCACGCCGCAACCGATCACCGCGTCGACCAGTTTGGCGCGGCCGGCGACGCGCAGGCGGCGATCGTTCATGAAAGCGCCACCGCCGCGTTCGACTGTATAGAGCTCATCCATCGCCGGGTTATAGATGACGCCGGCAACGATCTGGCCCTGGCGTTCCAGGGCAATCGAGATGGCGAAGACCGGAATGCCGTGCAGGAAGTTGGTGGTGCCATCGAGCGGGTCGACGATCCAGCGGTGCTGGCTGTCGTCGCCTTCGACCACGCCACGCTCTTCCATCAGGAAGGAGTAGCCCGGCCGCGCCTTCGACAGTTCGGTGAAAAGGATGTCCTCGGCCTTGCGATCGGCCTGGCTGACATAATCGCCGGGGCCCTTCAGCGAGACCTGCAGGTTCTGCACCTCGCCGAAGTCGCGCGACAGCGAGCGGCCGGCCTTCATGGCGGCCTGAACCATGACGTTGAGAAGTGCGGAGCGTGCCATAGTGCTTCTTCCTGCTGCTGCGCTTTAAGCTCTGTCCTGATGCATGTCGGTGACCCGAAACCGGGGCCGGGCGACATGCGTCAGTCGGCGCGGCGCACGTAGGTGATTTCGTTGGTGTCGACGATGATGCGTTCGCCGGCACCGATGAATGGCGGCACCAGAACACGGATGCCGTTCTCCAGTATCGCCGGCTTGTAGGACGATGCCGCCGTTTGGCCCTTCACCACCGGGTCAGCCTCGGTGATGGTTAGCGTCACGTAGTCGGGCAGGGAGATGCCGATCGGCCTCTCTTCATAGAGCTGGACCGTCACCATCATGCCGTCCTGCAGGAAGGCGGCACGGTCGCCGACGAAGTCCTTGTTCAGTTCGAGCTGCTCGTAGCTCTGGGTGTCCATGAACACAAGCGCGTCTTCCTGCGCGTAGAGAAAGGAAAAATCCTTGAGGTCGAGGCGGATCTGCTCGACGGTCTCGGCCGAGCGGAAACGCTCGTTGAGCTTGGTGCCGTTGATGAGGTTCTTCAGCTCGACCTGGTTGTAGGCGCCGCCCTTGCCTGGCTTGACAGTGTTGGTCCTGACCGCGACCCACAGCCCGCCATCGTGCTCGATGACGTAACCGGGACGGATTTCGTTGCCGTTGATCTTGGCCATTGTGATTGAATCCGGAGTGAGATGGTCGCCGGGGAAGGCGATTTTGGCCTCCAAGACCACAAATCGCTGGAAGAGGCAAGGGAGCCAGGCGAGACGCCGGCTGTCACGGCAGGCGATTCGCCTTCTGCAGCGCCTGCTTCGTCTGGTCGTCCGACAGGCCCTGCAGGAAGCTGTCCATGTCCGGATCGATGAGGCCGGCGCGTCGGGCGACGATATACCAGGCACCGGCAAGGATGAGATCTGGATCGGTGCCAATGCCGTTCATGTAGAGCTTGGCGAGGCGGTTCCGGGCGGCGACATTGCCACCTTCGGCCGCCTGCTTCATCCAGCCGAAGCCGGACTTCAGGTCGCGGGGACCGCCACGGCCCTCGATCATCCAGGCGCCGAGATCGATCTGCGCCGTATCGTAGTTTTGGCGCGCGGCCTGCGCCAGGAGGCGGCGGGCCTGGGCGTCGTCGCGCTGCTTACCGCCGACGCCGTTGGCATAGATCTGGGCCATCGCATATTGCGCATCGGCAAGGCCGGTCGTGGCGGCGCGTTCGTAGTAGGGCACGGCCTTGCCGATGCCGGCATCGCCGGGATCCTGCTGGACAAGCAGCTGCGCGAAATTGAATTGCGCCAGCGGGTTGCCGGCCTCCGCCGACGCCTGCATCAGCGCATAGGCGCCCTTCTCGTCCTTCTTCACGTAGCGGCCGTCGAGCAGCATCAGCGCATACTGGAACTGCGATTCCGGCACCCCTTGTTCCGCTGCAAGCGCGTACCACTTCGCTGCTTCTGCCGCGTTCTGCGGCACGCCCAGGCCGCGTGACAGTATTTCGGCCAACAGAGTCTGGGCCGCCGGATCGCCGTTCTGCGCACGAGGCAGCGCCAGATCATAGGCCGTCTTGTAAAGCCCGCGCTGGAAGGCCCCGTAAGCCTGGTCCGCCGGTTTCGCGCCAAAGCGGTCGGGGTTGATCGCATCGATCGACGGCAGCGGCGGCGGCTCGGTGGTGGTGGCGGGCTGCGGCAGCGGCGTGTCGATCGGCTTGTCGGTGTGCACGCCGGCTTCGGGTTTGGCCTGCGGCTGCGTTACTGGTTCCGCGGCACTGGCGGCCTGCACCACGAACAGCGCAAGCAGGGCCTGCAGGGGAAGCGTCGCCGAGGCCACGTCAGTCCTCGAAACGCGGCGCGGTTTCATCGAGCAGCACGTTGGCGCTGGCGATCGCCGCCTTCGGATCGACACCTTCGGCGAAGACGGCGCTGGACAGAGCCACGAATTCGCAGCCGGTGGCGGCCACCGCTTCCACCGAGGCGATGTCGGATCCCGCCATGACGATGCAGGGGATCTGGATCATGTCGGCCCACCACCGGCCAAGCGACAGGTTGCGCGGGTGCGGCTCCGGCTTGTTGTCGTAGCCGAAGCGGCCGAAGAAGATGTAGTCAGGCCGGGTTTCGCCGAGCTCCAGCGCGTCGTCCCTGGTCTTGGCGCCGCCGGCGCCGACCATCAGCCGTGGCTGGAAATGCTCGATGGTTTCGGCGAGTTCGGCCTTGCCGACCTCGACATGGATGCCGTCGGCCTGGACGCGGCCGGCGATGCGGGTGTCGCCGGCGATGATCACGGCGATGCCGGCGGCTTGGGCGGCCGGCACGATCTTTTCGGCGAAGGCCTGGAAGGACGCCTCGTCCATGCCATTCTCCGGCAGGATAAGCGATGCGATGTCGCCGCCATCGAATGCCGCGCCTATACGGGCGGCGGAGGCGTCGGGCGGCACGATCAGCACGATGCGGCAGCGATTAGGGGGCGTTGCGTCATTCATTGTTTTTCGATCCCGGTTTTCGCCTATGCCGGGCGAAGATGGTTGGATTGCGGCATAGAGCAAAGCGCGGGAATTGAACAGGCGCTAGCTGTCAGGATGACAACCGCCGATCGGAGCGAAGAGCATCGCTGGCTTTGGTTATGAGGTCAAACACCTTCGACGGCTCTTCGATGCCGAGAAATTGCGGGACAGGGTCAAGAGCCGGCGACCAGCTGCCAAAATTCTGATAACGGCCCCGAGACCAGCCGCCCGGGCTTCCGAAGAATGATGCCGCTGCGCCGAAGCGCAAATTGCCACGCTTTGCTCCCTCGCCGGTAAGTTGGATATCGGGAAGACGCTCCAGGTCGATCGCTGTGAAATTGGAGAAGGGGGCGGCGCGCATGATGAGAATGCGCTTGTCCGTGACCGCGTAGGAGATACGCCGTCTCAACCATGCGTCGACTGCAAATCTGCCAAAGACAAAGAACAACCCAATGCAGATGAACATCGCTCCCCATGCATCAAAGAAAAGCGGCGCGCCTTGCCTTCTCGCCGTATAGGTCCAGAAAATTGCAAAGCCGCACCAGAGCAGGCTGAACGGAATGAGGAACACATCGCGACCGGTGAACAGCACACCCTGCGCGGGAATACCGCTCCACAAGATGCGTTCGCGGGGCAATAGCCGTCTTTGAAAGGTCACGACGTCCACGCCACCGCCCCTCGTATGCGCCTTATGCTTTCATCGCATGAGTCCTGCTTCCCGTGCAAATCCGCGGTGCTTCACCTGCTGGCCTCAACGGCTTGCCCCGGCGTTTTCGATTTCCACAAGGACCAGCCGAGGTTCATGCCGGCCGCGGCGATCAGGATGGCCAGGGCGCCGACGATCTGGACCGCTTGCAGCCGATGGCCGAAGGCGACGATATCGCCCAGGATGGCCACCACCGGATAGATGAAGGACAGCGAGCCCTGCAGATATGTCGGCAGTTTCTGGATGGCGCCATACATCAATATGTACATCAGCCCGGTATGGACGATGCCGAGTATGGCCAGCATGATCCAGCTCCGCGCATCGGCCGGCGGATGGGCGAGGTTGGCGAAGGGCGCGAGCATGACAATGCCGACGCTGACCTGAATGAGGGCGATCAGCTGTGGTGGCGTGCCCTTGAGTTTCTTGGTGACGATGGCGGCGACGGCCCAGAAGAAGGCCGCGCCGAGCGCCATCAGGATTCCGAGAAAATAATTCGTGCCGCCATAGCCGGCATCAGGCTTGGCCTGCACGATCAGCACCATGCCGGCAAAAGCGATCCCCAGCCAGGTCAGCTTTGCCAGGGTCAGCCGTTCGGAGAAGAACAAGGCGCCAAAGGCCACCAGCATGAAGGGCTGGGTGTTGTAGACCGCTGTGGCGATCGAGATCGATGCGCGCGAGAATGAGCCGAAAAGCAAGAGCCAGTTGATGACGATGGCGGCGCCCCCGAGAGCCGCCATCGTCATGATGCGTAGCGACAGTGCATGGCGCAACAATCCCAGCGCCGCGCAGATGACCATCAGCGTCATCGCGCCGAAAGCGCAACGCCAGAACACGACGTCCAGCACGGGTTGGCCGGAGAGGACGACGAACCACCCGATCGTGCCGAGGATCGCCATCGCCGCCGTCATCTCGATCGTGCCGCGTACCGTATTGTCCATGGGATGCTCCTGAAGCTGCCGGAGCCCTGATAATCTCATGTGCGGTTGGCGCTTCCCATAATTCTGGCAAGGTGATATCAAGATTGTACCTAATTATATAAGGTATAACTGCTATCTTCTGTGGAATGTAAAATGCTCGATGGTCCGGACAGAAAGCTGCTCGATATCCTGCTCAAGGATTCGCGAACCTCGCTCAAGGATCTTGCGGCCCAGGTTGGGCTGTCGTCACCAAGTGTCTCGGAACGGCTTCGGCGCCTCGAGGAGCGCGGCGTCATCAGGGCCTTCACCATCGACATCGATCCGCAGGCTCTCGGCTATACGCTGCAGGCGATCGTTCGCATCCGGCCCTTGCCGGGCAAGCTGCATATCGTCCAGAAGCTGATCGAGGAGATCCCCGAATTCGGCGAATGCGACAAGGTGACGGGTGATGACTGCTTCGTCGCCCGGTTGTTCGTGCGCTCCATCGGCGACCTCGACGGCATCCTCGACCGCATCGCCGACAAGGCCGAGACCAGCACCGCCATCATCAAGGCGCAGCCGATCCGGCGACGACCGCCGCCGCTCGCCCCCGTCCTGGATATGTGACAGTCCCCCGCTGACATTTGCAGTCGCGGCATCGCGGCTTCTGGGGTATTCAGGCGTGGATACGCTTCCCTCCAGCCCTTCTCTTTCCATGACAGGTCTGCTCGCCGATCCGTGGTTCTATGCCGCGGCCATTCCGGCGGTCATTCTCGTTGGCTTGTCGAAAGGCGGCTTTGGCGGCGCGGTCGGATTTGTCGGCGTGCCGTTGATGGCCTTGACCATACCGCCGGTGCAGGCAGCCGCCATCCTGCTGCCGATCCTTTGCCTGATGGACATCGTCTCGGTGTGGACATGGTGGAGCGACCGCAGGATGCTGGTCGACATGATGCCCGGCGCCGTCATCGGCATCGGCCTTGGCTGGCTGACGGCGGCACTGGTCACGGAAGAAGCGGTGCGGCTGATCGTCGGCGCGGTCGCCATCATCTTCGTGTTGCGCTGGCTTTACCTGCAGTTCCGCCACGGCTCCGATCACGCGGCCAAGCCCAACCGGGTGGCCGCGGCGGCCTGGGGCACGGTCGCCGGCTTCACCAGCTTCGTCGCCCATGTCGGCGGCCCACCCTTCCAGGTCTACGCGCTGCCGATCCGGCTCGACCCGAAGGTGCTGTCTGGACCGCCGCGATCTTCTTTGCCGCCACCAACGCGCTGAAGCTCATCCCCTATTTCGCGCTCGGCCAGTTCGACACCGCCAACCTGACGGCTTCAGCGGTGCTGATGCCGCTGGCGCCGCTCTCGACCATTGCCGACGCTTGGCTGGTGCGGCCCATGCGGCCGGAAATCTTCTACCCGTTCACCTATGCGACGGTGGCGGTCGTGGCGGTGAAGCTGCTGTGGGACGGGATCGCTGGCCTGATGTAGGCGATCAGGCGACGCGCGGCGTCAGTCGCCGTGCGCCGCCGAGAGACAGAGCGAGGCCGATCGCCAGGATCATCAGCATGGCGGCAAGGATGGCGATGTCGTGCAGCGTTGGCTTCAGCACCATGTCGGCGATGATCACCAGCATCACCGCATAGTCGAAGCGCGCGGCGGTGAGAATGCGCTGGCCATGGGCAAGGGCTCCCGGCGTCACGCCGTCCCTGTCGATCATCTCAGCCATCTTTTCGGCTGTCGGCTTGAAGATGAACATGCCGACGCAGAAGGTGGTGAAGTAGCCGGCAAGACCGATGATGATCCACAGCTCGGAAAAACCGACCCAGAACCAGCACATGACCAGGCCGAAGGCGAGGGTCAGAATCGACAGTGGCGCAAACAGCTTGCCGCCGAGCTCACCGGTGGCGCGCATCGCCTGAAGCGTTCCCGGCAGATCGCCCGCGCGATCGGCGAGGAATGCCAGCAGCATCAGCGTGAATCCGCCGCCCACCCAGACGGTGGCCGAAACGACGTGCAGGAGTTTGACGATGGAATACCAGTCCATGGATTTCCCCGAATGTTGCCCATGATCGCGAAGAGTGCAGGACTTTGCTCGTCCTCACTTTCGATGAATTGGCTTTTGCGCGACTCCCGTTTCGGAACGATGTCGCGCGCAAGCCGGATTTGTTTCGGCCTGCACCGCAGCTTCGGATCGATATTCAGGTCGACGATTGCCTCAGTGCGTTGTGTTGTTCTCTGCTAATGTAACAACACCGGGCGAGGCCGGGCGCGGGGCGTCATCATGCAGAAACATGGCCGATGCTAGTGCGCCGGTGCCGGAGACCCGGTGGCGGAACGACCGCCCTGTTCAACCCATTCCCAGAGCGGGAAAAGGCAATTCGGGGGACCATACGATGCAAGGGGTAGCTAGGAATTTCTTCACGCTGGCCATCATCTATTCGCTGTGCGGGATGGCGCTCGGCCTGCACATGGCGATCAGCGCGGACCATGGCCAGATGCCAACCCACGCCCACACGATGGTGGCGGGGTGGCTGATGTCGGCGGTGTTCGCCTTCTTCTACCACCTGTTTCCGGCTGTGGCGCAAAAGACGCTTGCCGTTGTCCATTTCTGGCTGACGGCAATCAGCGGCATCGGGCTCATGATCGGGCTGTACGTCATGCTTGCCGGCCACCCGGCCATCGAACCGGTGCTGGGCATATCGTCGATGGCCTTCTACGCGGGGATGCTGCTGTTTGCCTTCATCGCATTGCCGGCGATCTGGAAGAACTGACGCAGGGTCCCGGGGAAGCGATGGGTGTGCTGTTCCGGTACAGCCAGGTGCCGTTTCATCAAAAAATGTTGGCGCCCTTAAGGGTTCATTAAGCTTTACAAGCGTTTACTATACCCATCCAGTGATCTGGATTCTTACCGAGTGGTTGGAGCCACTTTGTTTGACGCCTCCCTGTTAAACTCCTGAGAGCCGCCTTACCCGCGGCTCTTTTTTTGTCTGGTTTCCGACTGTTTCCCCGCCGTTAACCGTTTGTTAAACATGTGCTTGCCTTCGCCAACTACGAGGCGCATTTTCAATGCTTCAGTCGTATAGGGTGCTGGGCGCGACGGCAATGAAGCCTGACCAGCCAGCTGTTGGAAGTGCAGGGGCGTATTGATGAACGAGCCTTCGAAGGCAAGCGCGAACACCGTCAAGCTGGCGGAACGCCGTGTCTTTTCCCAATCCTTCAAGCCCCTTTACCAGGAAGGTATGGGCCTGGTCGAACAGGCTGCCGAATATCTCGACGGCAAGGGCCGGGCCGAGGCGAAGAAACTGTCCAGGCTGGCGGCGACACTCTATGCCGCCGAATCGATGCGGCTGACCACCAGGCTGATGCAGGTCGCGTCCTGGCTTTTGTTGCAGCGTGCGGCGAACTCCGGCGAGATGACGCGCGATCAGGTTGCTTCCGAAAAGTCCAAGGTCCGCCTCGATACCGCTTCCGCCCATGATGAAGCGGCTGGCTGGGCCGAACTGCCCGAGGATTTTCTCGACCTCGTCACCCGCTCGCTGCGCCTGCAGGCGCTGGTGCGCCGCATGGATGAGGAAATCTACGGCGGCGCCCTGGTCGATGCGTCGTTCGCGGCCCGCCGCAGCAACCCCGTCTCCGACCAGATCACGCTTTTGAACACCGCTTTCGGCCGCGGCTGAGCTCAATCGCCTCTTCGTTTCCGGTTTGTTCACATTTCGCTGGCATCGCTTCCCACCGGAGGTAAAGTTGGCAGATGGCGGAAGCGATTCGCATCATAGGTATCGATCCGGGGCTCAGGCGCACCGGCTGGGGCATTGTCGAGAGCCTCGGCAATTCGCTGCGCTTCGTTGCCTCCGGAACCGTGCGTTCCGAAGACAAGGCGGCGCTGGCGACACGCCTTTGCCAGTTGCATGATGGGCTCGCCGAGGTCGTGCATGCTGCCATGCCGCACGAGGCGGCCGTCGAACAGACCTTCGTCAACAAGGATGCGGTGGCGACGCTGAAGCTTGGCCAGGCGCGCGGCATTGCCATGCTGGTGCCGGCGCGCGCGGGCCTGGTCGTCGCCGAATATGCCCCCAATGCCGTCAAAAAGGCGGTGATCGGCGTCGGCCACGGCGACAAGAAGCAGATCCACATGATGGTGAAGGTGCTGCTACCGAAGGCGACCTTCGATACCGAACATGCCGCCGACGCTCTGGCGATCGCCATCTGCCACGCGCATCATCGGCAGAGCGTCGCCTACCGGATGGCGCTTGCCGGCTAGCGATGTTCTTGACTTGTTCTCTTTCCTGAGATAGGTAATACCCACGAGGTATTACCATGCGCGTCACCACCAAGGGGCAAGTCACAATCCCCAAACCGATAAGGGATCACTTGGGCATCGGCCCGGGTTCCGAGGTGGAATTCGTGGCCACCAACGGGGGCGTTCAACTGATTGCCGTCAACGAGAACCTCTCTGAGGAGGAGAAATTGCGCAGGTTCAACGATGTCCTTGACCGAATGGAGGGGACATTGGATCTGGGAGGCATGACCACCGATCAGTACATGGAGTGGTTGAGGGGCCCGCGTGAAGATCTCGACGTTGATTGACACGAATGTCCTCCTCGACGTCTGGGGACCGACCGGACCGCTGACAAAATGGTCAGCGTCTGCAATTACCGTTTGCCGCCGCGACGGAGCGTTGGTGGTCAATACCATCGTCTGGTCTGAGTTGGCGCCGCTGATCGCGACGGAGACGGCGTTGCGAAAAGCAGTCGATATGCTGGAGATGGATCGCGAACTTGTACCTTGGGACGCCGCATTCCTTGCAGGCGTCACGCATTCCCGCTATCGCCGGGCCGGTGGTGTTCGGGAAAGAACCTTGCCCGATTTCTTTATCGGTGCTCATGCGACCGTTGCCGGGCATCGTTTGTTGACCCGCGACGCCGCTCGGTATCGTAGTTACTTCCCGGACCTTGAGATCATCTCTCCGGAATCCCATCCATGAAAGCTGGCGCATGATCGGCAAACTCAAGGGCACGCTGGACGAGATCGACGAGGACCACTGCATCGTCGATGTGCATGGCGTCGGCTATGTCGCCTATTGCTCGGCGCGTACGCTGGCGTCGCTGCACGGTCCCGGCGAGGCGGTGGTGCTGTTCATCGAAACCTATGTGCGCGAGGACATGCTGCGGCTCTACGGTTTCCAGTCGGCGCTGGAGCGGGAGTGGTTCCGGCTGTTGATGACCGTGCAGGGCGTCGGCGCCAAAGTGGCATTGGCCATGCTGTCGACGCTGGCGCCAGCTGATCTCGCCAATGCCATTGCGCTGCGCGACATCGCCATGGTCAGCCGGGCACCCGGCGTCGGCAAGAAGGTGGCCGAGCGCATCGTCACTGAACTGAAGAACAAGGCGCCGGCCTATGCAGGCACCGCCTCCGGCACCATCGGCCTGAAGCAGGAACTGGGCGAGGGCGTGGCGCCGGCGCCGATCGCCGATGCCGTCTCGGCGCTGGTCAATCTCGGCTATTCGCGCGACACCGCCGCCAATGCGGTGGCGGCAGCATTGAAGACGGCCGGCGAAGATGCGGATGCATCGAAGCTGATCCGTTTCGGCCTGAAGGAACTGGCGCGGTGAGCCGTCGCTTGTTCCGCTCCCTGCCGTATGCAAGGAAGGCGGCATGAGCCTTTCGCCCCGTCTGATTGCTCCCGAGAAACGCGGCGAGGACGCCGACCAGACCTTGCGCCCGCAGACGCTCGCCGATTTTGTCGGCCAGGCGGCGGTGCGGGCCAATCTCAAGGTGTTCATCGAGGCCGCCAAGGGCCGCAACGAGGCGCTCGACCATGTGCTGTTCGTCGGGCCGCCCGGCCTCGGCAAGACCACGCTGGCGCAGATCATGGCGCGCGAGCTCGGCGTCAATTTCCGCTCGACCTCCGGGCCGGTCATCGCCAAGGCCGGCGATCTCGCTGCGCTGCTGACCAACCTCGAAGAAGGCGACGTGCTGTTCATCGATGAAATCCACCGGCTCAGTCCGGCGGTCGAGGAAATCCTCTACCCGGCAATGGAGGATTTTCAGCTCGACCTGATCATCGGCGAGGGGCCGGCGGCGCGCTCGGTCAAGATCGACCTTGCCCGCTTCACGCTTGTTGCCGCCACCACGCGGCTTGGCTTGCTCACAAATCCGTTGCGCGACCGTTTCGGCATCCCGGTGCGGCTCAATTTCTACACGGTCGAGGAACTGGAGCAGATCGTACGGCGCGGCGCCAGCATCCTGCAGATGCCGCTCGGCGACGACGGCGCGCTGGAAATCGCGCGGCGCGCGCGCGGCACGCCGCGCATCGCCGGGCGGCTCCTGCGTCGCGTGCGCGATTTCGCCTCTGTCGCCGGCGATGGTCATGTCAACCGGCAGGTCGCCGACGAGGCGCTGACCCGGCTCGAAGTCGACGCGCTCGGCCTCGACTCGCTCGACCGCCGCTATCTGTCGATGATCGCCCGCAACTTTGGCGGCGGCCCTGTCGGTATCGAGACCATCGCCGCCGGCCTGTCGGAGCCGCGTGACGCCATCGAGGACATCATCGAGCCCTATCTGATCCAGCAGGGGTTCATCCAGCGCACGCCGCGTGGACGCGTGCTGACGGCCAATGCCTGGCGTCACCTCGGGCTCGACGCGCCGAAGGATCTGGCGCAACAGCAGATCAACCTGTTCCAGGAAGAATAACCGAGCGACTGGTCGAGCGGTCCATCCGGCGGGAGCCTCGGTGAGGAGCCTGCGCAAAATCTCCCAATCCCCGCCGGTTTGCTGGCGCATTCGTCGGTTTTAACGGTGCTCATTGTCGGGGCATTGGCCCCGATTGGGGCGGGGGCCGAGCCATGATGACCAGACGCGGGTTCCTGCGCTTTATCAGCGGGTCATTGCTTTCCGTCGCCTCATTCAGCACCTATGCTGTCGGCATCGAGCCGATGTTGCTGACCCATGTGAAGCGCTATGCGTTGACGCCGCCAAACTGGCCGGCCGGATTGCGGCTGCGTGTCGTGGCACTTGCCGACATCCATGCCTGCCGGCCGTGGATGTCGCCCGAGCGAATTGCTTTCCTTGCCGAACAGGCGAACGCGTTGCAGCCGGACGTGATCGTCCTGCTTGGCGACTACATCGCCGGCATGCGCTTGATGGCGGAGCCGGTGGCGGCATCCGAGTGGGCCTCGGCCCTGTCCGGTCTCAAGGCGCCGCTCGGTGTCTGGTCGGTCCTGGGCAACCATGATTGGTGGGAGGACCCTGTAGCACAGCAGGCGGGTGCAGGACCGACAGTGGGGGGCACGGCGCTCGAGAGCTTTGGCATCCCCGTCCTGGAAAACGACGTCGTGCGCCTCGAAAAGGACGGTCATGGCCTCTGGCTTGCCGGACTTGCCGATCAGATGGCCTTGCTGCCCGGCCGGGATCGCAGCAGGGTCAAGGGACTGGACGACCTCGATGGCACGATGGCCAAGGTGACCGACACGTCGCCGGTCATTCTGCTCGCGCATGAGCCGGATATATTTCCGAAGGTGTCGTCCAGAATTTCGCTGACCCTCTGCGGCCATACCCATGGCGGGCAGGTGCGGATCTTCGGCTATTCGCCGATTGTGCCTTCCCGTTTCGGTAACCGTTATGCCTATGGCCATGTCGTGGAGTCAGGCCGCAACCTGATCGTCTCGGGTGGACTGGGCTTCAGCACATTGCCGGTGCGGTTCGGCGTGCGCCCTGAGATCCTGTCGATCGATCTGGGCTGACCTTCCCGGTCCAACGAAGGCGCGTCAGCGAAGTCCCTTGATCGCCTCCATCACGTCCGGCTCGGCCTTCTCGCCGTTAAAGGCATCGACGATGCCGAAGGCGCCGCCATAGCTCCATACCGACCATGAGAAACCGTGCGCTTCGGCGCGTGCGATCATGTCCTTCACATAGGCCGCACGATACTGGGCGGGCATGACGTAGGGATTGCCGTATTCCTGGCGGATCATGCCGAATTCGCCCAGCGTGATGTTTTCCGGTTTGATGCCGTTGGCCTTGGCCCAGGCCTCGACGCGCTCGAACGGCGCGTCCATCAGGGCCAGCAGCTTGTCGGGGCTGTCCATGCTGGCGACCTGTTCATCGAGATAGGCGAGCAAGCCGCTTTGCCGCAGCCAGGGCGCCTTGGCCTTCATGCGGGCGCGGATCGTGTCGAGCGTGGCGTCGAGTTCGGCGCGTGGCACCACGCTGAGCGGGTGGGGCAGGCCGGTCACGTAGGGAATGAAATCGCCGGCCCAGGTCGCACCCTGATGGGTGAGCAGGAACGGATCGTAGGAGTGGAAGGTCCAGATGACGTTGTCGTCGGGAATTGCCTTGGGGTCGATCTTCGCCAGTGCCGTCGAACTGGAGTAGCAGGCGCCGGTCAGGATCAAGGTCAGCTTCGTGGCCGAGGAGCGGGCGGCCGCGAACAGTCTCTGCTGGCGTTCCGGCCAGAGGTTTGTGCCGTCGGTGTCGCAATCGACGATCGGCTCGTTCATCGGCTCGAAGGCCACTTGCGTCGGGTCCTCCGCGGCCAGGGTGCGCGCCATCTTCCTGGTCATCTCGACATAGGCGTCGAAGATCCGTGGGTCGTCCATCACCTCGGCCATGCCGACCTTGCGACTGCCGCCAGACGGGATCAGGTGCATGTCGACGATCACCTTCAGCCCGGCGCGGTTGATCATCCGCGCCGAATCCAGCACGCTGGCATAGAGATCGTCGCGCAGCGCCAGCGTCTTGTCGGACAGGAAGGGCGAAGGGTCGACCGGCATGCGCAGGAAATCGAAGCCGGCGTTCTTGAGCGCCTTGAGGTCCTCATCCTTGAGGAACTTGCGCCATTCCGGGTAGGGCAGGATAGCCTTGGGATCGCTCCACTGCTCCTCGCCCACCCATGTCGTCCACTGGTCGAGATTGAGGCCGCGCTTCATCGAAAACGTCGCCGCGTGGCCGGGCAGCGTCAAAGCGGTCAGCAGCAAAAGCGCGGCCAACAAGGTCTTGATCATCACCGTCAACAGTGTCATCCGGGTTCCTGCGCCAAGCCAGTGCGTGTCGCCCAAACATGTGCAGCGGTCTTGGGCAACGACATGCACAGAGGAAACCACCTGGAGCGCGACGCGCTTTAGGTGCCCCGTCGGGATCAAAAAGGGAAGCGCTATGGGCGATCATGGTGAATCGGCGACGCTGTCGGCAGGCCTTTCCGGAGCGCTGACGGAATTCGGCCATCGGCTGATGGCGCGGGTCTACTATGCCGACACCGATTTCTCGGGCGTCGTCTATCACGCCCGCTATCTCGAATTCTTCGAACGCGGCCGTTCCGACTATCTGCGGCTGACCGGTGTCCATCACACCGAGCTTGCAGACGGCAGGCATGGCGAAAAGATCGTCTGGGTGGTGCGGCGCATGGAGATCGATTTCCGCGGCTCGGCTGTTATCGACGACATCCTGACCATCGACACGCGCACCGAAGACATTTCCGGCGCGCGCATCTTCATGGCGCAGCAGCTGAAACGCGGCGACGAGGTGCTGGTCGAGGCGCGGGTCCAGGCGGCGATCATCGGCGAGAACGGCCGTCCCCGGCGCTTTCCCAAGGAATGGGTGCAAGCGTTCATGCCCAAGGCCGCCAGCTAGAATTCTTCCCATTGCAGGCCGCACAATGCCGGCTTGAGCGGATGATCGCCGGTGCCGCGATGGTCGCAAGGCGCGTCAATGCGTCGCGCCTTATGAACTAACCCATCCTTAACCATAACGGTTCATGAAGAGATTGGTGAAGATTGGCGGAATCCAAACGCCTTCCTTTCACCAACATTTGCCCCGAAAAGGCCGCCAACGGTGCATTTTGGGGTTATTCCGCAAGCTTGACGCGAACGGACCACAAGGGATGCCCATGGGCCAGCCGCCAGCGATGCCCGGAAAATCTTAAGGACGTTACCATGGAAAATATCGCACTCGCCGAACCGGGCGCGCAATTGTCGATTTGGGCGCTGTTCATGCAGGCCAGCTGGGTGGTCAAGCTGGTCATGATCGGCTTGCTCTGCGCCTCGGTATGGACCTGGGCGATCATTGTCGACAAGCTCGTCTCCTATGCCCGCATGCGCGTGGCGCTCAATCGCTTCGAGCAGGTGTTCTGGTCGGGGCAGTCGCTGGAAGAGCTTTACCGGACGCTGGCCGACCGCAAGACCACCGGCATGGGCGCGATCTTTGTCGCTGCGATGCGCGAATGGAAGAAAAGCTTCGAGAAGGGCGCGAAAACGCCACTCGGGCTGCAGACGCGCATCGACAAGGCGATGGACCTGGCACTGACGCGCGAGATGGAAAAGCTGGAGGGGCGTCTGGGCTTCCTCGCCACCACCGGCTCGGCCGCACCCTTCATCGGCCTGTTCGGCACGGTCATCGGCATCATGACCTCGTTCCAGGCGATCGCCGGATCGAAGAACACCAGCCTTGCCGTGGTCGCGCCCGGCATCGCCGAAGCGCTGCTGGCGACGGCCATCGGCCTGCTCGCCGCCATCCCCGCCGTCATCGCCTACAACAAGCTGTCGTCGGACGCGAGCAAGATCGCGGTGCGCATGGAAGGGTTCTCCGACGAGTTCTCCGCCATACTCTCGCGCCAAATCGATGAAAAAGTCGCGCCGAAGGCCTGAGGGACGATCATGGGAATGTCATTGGGCGCAGGTGGTGGACGTGGCGGACGCGGTCACAGACGGCGCGGCCGCCACCACGCATTGATGTCGGAAATCAACGTCACGCCGATGGTCGACGTGATGCTGGTGCTGCTGATCATCTTCATGGTCGCCGCGCCAATGCTGACGGTCGGCGTGCCGATCGACCTGCCGGACACGCAAGCCAAGGCCATGAACGCCGACACCCAGCCGATAACGGTTTCGGTGAATCAGGCAGGGCAGGTCTATCTTCAGGAAACAGAAATTCCGATCGAAGAGGTCGTGGCGAAACTTCAGGCAATCTCCAAGACCGGCTATGAGGAGCGTATCTTCATACGCGGCGACAAGAGCGCCGACTACGGCACGGTGATGAAGGTAATGGCCCGCATTTCGGCGGCCGGCTACAAGAACATCGGTCTGGTTTCACTGCAGGAACAGGGTCAATAGACGCAAGATGAGGACGGGCCTCACCACATCGGTGATCATGCATGCGGCGGTGCTGGTCTTTGGCCTGTTCACGCTGTCGGCTCCGGCTGCGCTGCCTCCGTCGGATGTCGAATCGATCGCTGTCGACATCGTGCCGGTGGAGGCCGTCGCCCAGGTCCTGCAGGGCGACAAGAAAGCGGTCGTGCATGAAAAGCCCGCACCGACGCCAACCCAGCGCCCGGACATCGTGCCGGACGCGCAGAAGGTTGGCGAGAACAGCGTCGATACCGACAAGCCGATAACGCCGGAAGCCAAGCCGAAGCCGGTCGACACGACGTCGGCTCCGCCGCCGGCGCCGACCCCGGTCGAGAAGCCGAAGCCCGAGGACGTGCCGAAGCCGCAGGAAAAGCCGAAGCCCATTCCGGCAACGGAAGTGGCGCCGGCGCCGCAGCCGAAGCAAGAGGTCAAGCCCGAGCCGGTCAAGCAGACGGACCCCAAGCCGACACCGGCCAAGCAGCCGGCGCAGACCCCTCCGGATGAAAAGACCGCCGCGATCCAGCCGACGCCGCAGGTCAAGCCGGATGCCGTCGCCGAGGCGATAGCACAGGATCCGCCCACCGAGACCACAAAGCTGCCGGACTCCGCGCCCGCGCCAGAGGCCCGCCCGAAGCCGCAGCCGGCACAGGCCGAAAGCGCCAAGGCGCCGGAGCGCAAGGACGCCGACAAGCCGGTCAAGGAAGCATCGTCGAAGCCGAAGTCGGACGACAAGCAGTTCAACGCCAATGAGATTTCAGCTCTCCTCGACAAGCAGAAGCCGTCCGGCGGCGGCGCCAAGCGCTCGACCCAGCAAGCGTCTCTCGGCGCTGACAAGAACCAGGGCCAGAAGCTATCGAAGTCCGAGCAAGGGGCATTGGAAGATCAGCTCGGTGGTTGCTGGACCCTTCCAGTTGGCTTGGAAGGTTCGGAGAATTTCACCGTGGTGGTTCGTTTCAGCCTGAATGCCTCCGGCAAGCTGGAGGGCCGCCCGACTGTCGAGAAATCCAGCGGCAATGCCCAGTTCGACAGCAGTGCAATTCGCGCCGTGCAGAAATGCGATGTCACTGGGCTGCAGGTTCCTGCAGGAAAGCAAGACATATGGTCCGATGTTCGCGTCAACTTCGATCCAAGAGCGATGCTTGGCCTGTAGCCCGAGCACCCAAAAAATCAGCAAGAGAAGCGAGAAGACATGAAATCCATCCTCAAGCCGCTCCTGATGGTCGCCGCGATGGCGATGGGCATCAATGCTGTGGTCACCTTGCCTGCTCGAGCAACCCTCGAGCTCAACGTCAACAAAGGCAATGTCGAGCCGATGCCGATCGCCATCCCCGACTTTCAGGGAGGGCTCGGCGCGCAGATATCGGAGATCGTCACAGCCGACCTGAAACGATCTGGACTGTTCGCGCCGATCGACAAGAGCGCGTTTGTCGAAAAGATTACCAACCCAGATGCTCCACCCCGTTTTGACGACTGGAAGATCATCAATGCGCAAGCGTTGGTGACAGGCAGCGTGAGCAAGGAGGCCGATGGCCGCATCCGCGCTCAATACCGACTTTGGGATATTTTTGGTAACCAGCAGATGGCTGGTGAACAGTTTTTCGCCAATGACGCCAATCAACGCCGTGTCGCTCACATCATCGCCGATGCGATCTATGAGAAGCTAACCGGCGAGAAGGGCTATTTCGACACGCGCGTCGTCTTCATCGACGAATCCGGTGCCAAGAACGCGCGCAAGAAGCGTCTTGCCATCATGGACCAGGACGGCGCCAATGTGCGTTACCTCTCGGATGGCAAAGCGATCGTGCTGACCCCGCGTTTCTCGCCGAACCGGCAGGAAATCACCTACATGTCCTACGAAAGCGGCCAGCCTCGGGTCTATCTCCTGCAGATCGAGACCGGGCAGCGCGAACTGGTCGGCAATTTTCCCGGCATGACTTTCGCGCCGCGCTTCTCGCCCGACGGCCAGAAGGTGATCATGAGCCTGCTGCGCGACGACGGCAATTCCAACATCTTCGCCATGGACCTGAGAAGCCGCTCGACCACGAGGCTGACCAATTCGACCGCCATCGACACCTCGCCATCCTATTCTCCGGACGGCAGCAAGGTGGTGTTCACCTCCGACCGTGGCGGACGCGCGCAGATCTACGTGATGGGCGCTGACGGCTCCGGCCAGACCCGCATCTCCTTCGGCGACGGCGTCTATTCGACGCCGGTATGGTCGCCGCGCGGCGACCTCATCGCCTTCACCAAGCAGACCGGCGGCGAATTCCAGATCGGCGTCATGAAGACCGACGGCTCTGGCGAGCGCATCCTGTCCTCCGGCTTCCAGCAGGAAGGACCGACCTGGGCGCCGAATGGCCGCGTGCTGATGTTCTTCCGCGACTCCGGCGGCGGTCCGAAGCTTGTTTCGGTCGACCTCACCGGCCGCAATGAACAGCCGATCCCGACCGCCAATTTCGCATCGGATCCGGCCTGGTCACCGCTGCTGGAATAGTTTGCCAAAAAGCACAATGACTTCGGAAAGGGCCCTTTCGGGCCTCTTTCCATGCCTTGGTCGCGTTTTGGCCGCATTTACGCCTACGGTCCGCGCCAAATGTGACCTCGATTGGACCGGCTGCGGACGGCAGCCGAAACAGAATATTAACCGTGTTCCTTGAGCGTCGGTTAACCCAAACGTGGTTACTGGTTGATCAATGAATTCACTCGAATTGCGAAGGAGAGGCGGCATGGGCCGTATCGCAGCACTTACCAGAAACCCGGCCATGATCGCGCTGGTGGCGATGCTCGCCATCACGGGTTGCGCCTCGAAGAAGACGCTGAACAACCCCGGTGATCTCGGCCTCAACGGCGCCGGCGCGGCAACGCCCGGCTCGGCACAGGACTTCACCGTCAACATCGGCGACCGTATCTTCTTCGACACGGACTCGACCTCGATCCGGGCCGACGCCCAACAGACACTCGCGCGCCAGGCCCAGTGGCTGAACAAGTATAGGCAGTACGCCATCGTCGTCGAAGGCCATGCCGACGAGCGCGGCACCCGCGAATACAATCTGGCGCTCGGTGCCCGCCGCGCCGCCGCGACTCGCGACTTCCTCATTTCCAAGGGTGTTGCGTCCAACCGCCTGAAGACCATTTCCTACGGCAAGGAGCGTCCGGTCGCGGTCTGCGACGACATCTCCTGCTGGTCGCAGAACCGTCGCGCCGTCACCACCCTCAGTGGCGCTGGCTCCTAACGCGCAATCCCAGCGCTTCAGCGTCCAATGGGACGCGTGGCGCCGATGTCGGCAAAAATGCAACACAGTGATGCGAAAGGCGGCCGTGAGGCCGCCTTTTTCTTGTCGGGGCCTTTGAAACAAAATTTGGCCGAAGTCTCACGTCCTGCTATGAGCCGAGGGCGCTTGGCTGGTCCTATTCTGATTGGAAGGGCGCAAAAACAGGCTAACGATTCTACGGCGAGAGGCACATGCATTTCAGATCGGTCTTGAGCGGCACGCTTGCGCTGCTGCTCCTATCAGGCGTCACCGCCCTGGCCAGTGGCACAGGGCAACCAGCAGACAGCGGCTTTTCCTTCCACCTGCCGACGATCCAGCTGCCCGGCATCCTTGGCGAGAAGAAGCAGCCGGACCAGGTTCAGCTCGCACAGTCAGCCAGTACAGCCTCGCTGGAAGACCAGCTGCGGCAGATGAACGGCAAGATCGAGGAACTCAACTTCCAGGTCCTGCAGATGCAGGAGCAGATCCGCAAGCAGCAGGAAGACAACGAGTTCCGCTTCCAGCAGCTTGAAGGTGGCGCGCAAGGCGGCCAGCCGGCGTCCGGGAAGAAGACGGATCCGCAGAAGAAATCCGACGCGACAACCGACAGCGAGCAGAACGTCGCGGCGGCACCCGCGACGCAGGCGCCAGCCGATGCAGGCAATGCGTCGGGCGGCGGACAGACCATCGAGGACGTCATCGTCGAATCGCCCAGCGGCGATCCCGGCACGGTCATTCCTGGAACGGGAGCGCCGGCCAAGACGTTCGGCTCCATCACCGTCGACAAGAACGGCAACGTCATCGATGCCGAAGGCCACAGCCAGGCCAGAGCGCCGGCGCAGGCACCGGCCGCGGGTGCCGCCGCCGGTGGGGCCAAGACCGGCAAGTCCGACGGCACGGTGGTTGCGGCGTTGCCCACCACCAACAGCGCGGAGGAATTGTACCGCAACTCCTACCAGTTCATCCTGTCGGGCGACTATGGCACCGCCGAGCAAGGCTTTCGCGACCACATCACCCGCTTCCCAAAGGACCCGAGAACGGCGGATGCGCATTACTGGCTGGGCGAGTCGCTGCTAGGCCAGCAAAAATACCGCGATGCGGCCGAGATTTTCCTGGCCGCCAGCAAGGACTATCCAAAGGCCAAGAAGGCCCCCGACATGCTGCTCAAGCTCGGTGTGTCGCTGGTTGGCCTCAAGCAGCACGATGTGGCCTGCGCCACCTTCAGCGAGATCGGCAAGCGCTACCCAGACATATCGCCGACGCTCAAGGAGCGGGTGAAGCAGGAAAGAGCGCTCGCGGCGTGCTAGCCTGCATGCCGTTGTCCCAGAACCGGGACCATTTTTGGGCGACATGCATTGATGCTCGACACCGGGCCTGACATTTCGGATCTTTCGAAGATCGATTTTACCAGCGGCGCCGTTGTTGCCGTGTCCGGCGGCAGCGATTCGACCGCCCTTCTTCTCCTTCTCAAAGACTACCTGTACCGCACCGCACCGGCGACTAAGCTGCTGGCGGTGACGATCGACCATAATCTGCGGCCGGCCTCGGCGGCGGAGGCGCAGGCCGTGGCAAAGCTCTGCGCAGCGCGCAACATCTCCCATCGCACGCTGACCTGGTCCGGCCGCAAGCCTTCGACCGGCTTGCCGGCGCGCGCGCGCGCGACACGCTACAGGTTGCTGGCCGAGGCCGCTGGATCGGAGGGCATCGGCCTGATCCTGACCGGCCATACCGCCGATGACCAGGCCGAGACCGTGCTGATGCGGCAAGCGCGAGGGAAGGGACTGGCAGGCGAAGGGGGGCCGGCCGGCGAAGAGGGGCGTGGGTTGGCAGGCATGGCGCCAGCCACGCTTTACGACTGGCGATGCTGGATTCTGCGGCCGCTTCTGGGCACGAGACGCCAGGCGCTGCGCGACTTCCTGCGGCGCCAGCATGTCGGCTGGGCAGACGATCCGACCAATGCCGATGAAACCTTCGAGCGGCCGCGCATCCGGACGATCCTTGCCGAAGACAAGGCAGCATGGGGCGATGCAATGGCGGTGGCCGCCAGCGCCGCGACCGGACGCACGGCACTTGGGCTTCGTGCGGCTGCATTGATCCGCGACCTTGCCAGCCAGCCAGGCCCTGGGCTTGTCCGCCTCGATCCCGACTTTGCCAGATCCGGCGACGACCGGGCGGCTGTCTATGCACTGCGCATCCTGCTGGCGACCGTTGGCGGGGTTTCGTTCCTGCCGGACCGGATGCGCGGCGAAGCGCTTTTCGACCGGCTGAAGGACGGCTCTTTTTGCGCTACATTGTCGCGGACGGTCATCGACGCGCGCCGGAACGGCGTGTGGTTGCGGCGTGAGATTCGCGGCCTGCCACTCCCTGCCGCTGCTTCGGACATTTCGTCCTGGGATGGACCGTCTTGGGATGGGCGCCGGCGGATCACATTGGGCGACACCAACAGCGCATTCTTGATCGCGCCGCTCGGCATGATGGCGGCAAGAAAGATCGTCGTGCCGGAAGATCATGGGCCGCCGGGACTTTTGCGGGCTGGGCTGGCCGCCGAACCGGCGCTTTGGCGAGCCGGCCAATGCCTTGGCCTGCCCGGAAGCAAACCGGATCTGGCGGCAATCGCGGTGCGACCGGCCGTCGCGCCTTTCGCCCGCTTCCTGCCGTCCTTCGATCTGGCCCCGGCGCGTGCCGTTGCGGAGCTGACCGGCGCACCCTCCATTCCGCCCTTGCCTTTCAGTGGCCACAGTGCCGGCCGATCATGGGCGAAAGCTTAACCGAGACGTGCTGTTATGCTTGGCAAGGGGAGGCGCTCTCCCTATGTTAGGCTCAAGTTTCCTCTCAAGACACGTGTCCGCCCGCGGACGCCAACGGGACAATTGATGAATCCGAACTATCGCAACCTAGCGCTCTGGGCGATCATAGCGGTCTTGCTCATAGCCCTGTTCAATCTGTTCCAGACGCCGCAGACGCGTGGAGCGTCGAGCGATGTGCCCTATTCGCAGTTCCTGCAGGATGTCGCGGCGGGCCGGGTCAAGACGGTGACCATTGCGGGCGCCCGCATCTCCGGCACCTACACCGACAATTCCAGCGGCTTCCAGACCTATTCGCCCGGCGATCCCCAGCTGGTCCAGAGGCTGCAGGACAAGAACGTCACCATCAATGCACGGCCTGAGACCGACGGCTCCAACTCGCTGTTCGGCTACCTGATCTCGTGGCTGCCGATGATCCTCATCCTCGGCGTCTGGATATTCTTCATGCGCCAGATGCAATCCGGGTCCGGGCGCGCCATGGGTTTTGGCAAGTCGAAGGCCAAGCTCTTGACCGAGGCGCACGGCCGCATCACCTTCCAGGACGTCGCCGGTGTCGATGAAGCCAAGGAAGATCTTGAAGAGATCGTCGAGTTCCTGCGCGATCCGCAGAAGTTCCAGCGGCTGGGCGGCAAGATTCCGCGCGGCGTGCTGCTCGTCGGCCCTCCAGGTACCGGCAAGACGCTGCTCGCGCGCTCGGTTGCCGGCGAAGCCAATGTGCCGTTCTTCACCATTTCTGGCTCGGACTTCGTCGAAATGTTCGTCGGCGTCGGCGCCAGCCGTGTCCGCGACATGTTCGACCAGGCCAAGAAGAATGCGCCCTGCATCATCTTCATCGACGAAATCGACGCTGTCGGTCGCCATCGCGGCGCCGGCCTCGGCGGCGGCAATGACGAGCGCGAACAGACGCTGAACCAGCTGCTGGTCGAAATGGATGGTTTCGAATCCAACGAGAGCATCATCCTGATCGCAGCCACCAACCGGCCCGACGTGCTCGATCCGGCGCTGCTCAGACCAGGCCGCTTCGACCGCCAGGTGGTGGTGCCGAACCCCGACATCGTCGGTCGCGAGAAGATCCTGAAGGTGCATGTGCGCAACGTGCCGCTGGCGCCGAATGTCGACCTCAAGGTCATCGCACGCGGCACGCCGGGCTTCTCCGGCGCCGACCTGATGAACCTCGTCAACGAATCCGCACTGATGGCGGCGCGCCGCAACAAGCGTCTCGTCACCATGGCCGAGTTCGAGGACGCCAAGGACAAGATCATGATGGGCGCCGAGCGCCGCTCGTCGGCCATGACGCAGGCCGAGAAGGAGCTCACCGCCTACCACGAGGCCGGCCACGCCATCCTGGCGCTGAACGTGCCGTCGGCCGATCCGCTGCACAAGGCGACCATCATTCCGCGCGGCCGCGCGCTGGGCATGGTCATGCAGCTGCCGGAAGGCGACCGCTATTCGATGAGCTACAAGTACATGATCTCGCGTCTGGCCATCATGATGGGCGGCCGCGTTGCCGAGGAGTTCAAGTTCGGCAAGGAGAACATCACCTCGGGCGCCTCCTCCGACATCGAGCAGGCGACCAAGCTGGCGCGCGCCATGGTCACGCGCTGGGGCTTCTCCGACAAGCTCGGCCATGTCGCTTACGGCGACAACCAGGAGGAAGTGTTCCTGGGGCACTCGGTGGCGCGTACGCAGAACGTCTCGGAAGAGACGGCGCAGATCATCGACGCCGAAGTGCGCCGGCTGATCGACGAGGCCTATTCGACGGCGAGGACCATCCTGACAAAGAAGAAGAAGGAATGGATCACGCTGGCGCAGGGGCTGCTCGAATACGAGACGCTCTCCGGCGAGGAAATCAAGCAGCTGATCGCTGGCCAGAAGCCCGCGCGCGACCTTGGCGACGATACGCCGCCGAGCCGTGGCTCGGCCGTGCCCAAGTCGGGTGGCCGGCGCAAGAAGGGCCCGGAGCCGGAAGGCGGCATGGAGCCGCAGCCGCTGGGCTGAGCAGGTACCTCATTCGTTTCAAACGCCGCGGCTTGTCCGCGGCGTTTTTGTTTTGGAGGTCGGAGAGCCCGCGACCTGCAACGTCGGCGATTGGCGAAAGCCGGAGCGATGGCCAATTTCCCCCTTGCGGGCAGGCAATCGCATGTGGCGGCGCCAGCCCCCCACTCCGGCCGCTG